>MENE01000089.1:21218-24711 GCA_001769005.1 Bacteroidetes bacterium GWA2_31_9b
TGTTGTAAATAATAAAAATGAGCCATATACGTATTAATAAATAGTAATAACTCTGTTTAATCTATATTTTTATTTTATTTAAAAAACCTTACTTTTACATTTTACAATTCAGTAATTAGAAATCATATGAGAAAAAAAACAGCATTTCTATTTGTTATAGTTTCCCTTTTTATGCTTTCACTTGTTCACGGACAAACAACTAAATCAAAAAAAGCATTTGAGTATTTTAATAATGGTCAATATTTTGCTGCTATTGATATGTTGCGTGATGCTTATGGGCAAGAGCCTGACGCTGTTACAAAAATTGAAATCACATTTAAAGTAGCTGAATGTTATCGATTAACTTCTCAACCTGAAAAAGCTGAAGCATGGTATAAAAGGGTTGTTCTAAAGAAATACGAAAATCCATTAATCTATTTGTATTATGCCGATGCATTAAAAATGAATGAGAAATTTGAATTAGCTATTGATAATTATAGAGAATATAAAAAGTTAGTACCAACCGATCCTCGTGGAGAAAATGGAATTCGCTCTTGCGAAATGGCTATAAAGTGGAAAGAAAACCCAAATGGATATAAAGTTGCAAGCATGAAATTTTTCAATACTAAGGAAAGTGAATACTATCCTGCGTTTACAAATGAAGAATATACAGAAATGTATTTTACATCATCACGCGAAGAATCAACTGGTAAAGAAAAAAGTGGTGCTACTGGTCAGAACTTCTCAGATATTTATTTTTCTACACAGGATAAAAAAGGAAATTGGAGCACACCTCTGCCACTTGGCGAAAATATTAATACTGAATTTGAAGAAGGTGGGGCATCTTTAAGTAAAGATTTTAATACACTTTTCTTTAGCCGTTGTGAAAAAGTGAAAAAAGAAACAATGGGTTGTAAAATATTTATTTCAACTCGTAAAGGAGAGGACTGGAGTAAAGCAGAGCCATGGGCATTTACCTCCGACAGTATTACAGTTTCGCATCCTACATTAACTGAAGATGAACTTACTCTATATTTTGTTTCAGATATGCCTCTTGGCATGGGAAATAAAGATATTTGGAAAGTAACACGTGATACCAAAGAAGGTGAATGGGGGTTGCCCGAAAATATGGGTGGAGAGATAAATACTCCGGGAAACGAAATGTTCCCATTTATTCATAACGATGGTACCTTGTATTTTTCTTCCGATTATCATATTGGTATGGGTGGTCTCGATATTTTCAGAGCAACTTTAAAGAATAACAGATGGGAAGTAGAAAATATGCGCTATCCAATTAATTCTACTTATGATGATTTTGCTATTGTTGTTGAAAAAGAACACGAACGTGGCTATTTCAGTACATCACGCGATGGAAATGATGAAATTTATTCGTTTGTTTTACCTCCTTTAAAATTTATTGTTGATGGTATTGTTCGAAACGAAAAAACAAATGATCCTATTGCAAATGCTACTGTAAAACTCGTTGGAAGCGATGGTATTACTGTTGCATCAGAAACAGGTGACGATGGAACATTTAAATTTACATTACGTCCACAAACCGATTTTGTATTTGTTGCTTCTAAAAAAGGATTTTTAACAGGTAAGGGAAAAGAAACAACCAAGGGGCTTATTGATAGCCAGGATTTTAAATCTGAAATACGATTATCATCAATAGCAGAACCTATAGAATTGCCAAATATATTATACGATTTTGCAAAATGGGATTTGCGTCCTGAATCAATGGTTGCTCTCGATAAATTAGTTGAAACATTAAACGATAACCCACAGGTAACGATCGAATTGCGTTCTCATACCGATGCACGTGGTAGTGTTCAAACGAATATTGAACTTTCTCAAAAACGTGCACAGTCGGTTGTGAATTATTTAATCGAAAAAGGAATTGAACCTGCACGTTTAAGAGCTAAAGGTTATGCTGCAACTATGCCAAAAATTGTTGATATAAAAATTGCTGCTCAATACCCATTTTTAAAAGAAGGTACTGAAATTACACAACCACTTATTGATTCATTACCTACTGAAGAACAAAAAGAAGTGGCATATCAGATAAACCGTAGAACAGAATTTCAAGTGTTGTCAACAGATTATAAGCCACAGAATTAAAATAAGATTTTTTATCAATTCTACTAAATAAAAAAACAGCTACAGAAAAATCTGTAGCTGTTTAAATTAAATAAATTATATTTTATTTAATTGTGTCGAATGTAAATTTCCCTTCGCGATAGTCTTCAATTGGAGCACATGTACAAATAAGATTACGATCACCATAACCATCGTCAATGCGACTAACTGTAGGCCAGAATTTATTTTCACGAATCCAAGTTAATGGAAATGCAGCTTTTTCTCTTCCGTATGGGCGATCCCATGAATCGGAAACAACTACTTCCTGAGTATGTGGTGCATTTTTCAAAACATTGTTTTCTGCATCAGCTTTGCCATCTTTTATCTCAATAATTTCATTATAAATTGAAATCATAGCTTCAACAAAACGATCAAGCTCTTGTAAAGATTCACTTTCGGTTGGTTCAACCATTAAAGTACCATGTACTGGAAATGATAATGTTGGAGCATGGAAACCATAATCCATTAATCGTTTAGCAATATCGGCTTCAGTAATATTAGCCAATGCTTTAAAGTTACGGCACTCTAAAATCATTTCGTGAGCAACATATCCAGTTTCGCCTGAATAAAGAACATCAAATTGTTTTTTTAATGATGCTGCTAAATAATTTGCATTAAGAATTGCCATTTTGCTTACACTTGTTAATCCTTTACCACCCATCATTTTAATAAAAGCATGCGAAATGGTTAATACACTTGCACTACCCCAAGGAGCAGCAGAAACTGCTTTAACTGCTTTTTCGCCACCAACTTTTACCACCGGGTTTGATGGTAAATAAGGAATTAAATGTTTAGCTACACCGATTGGACCAACACCCGGACCACCACCACCGTGAGGAATAGCAAATGTTTTATGTAAGTTTAAGTGACATACATCGGCTCCGATACTTGCAGGATTTGTTAATCCTAACTGAGCATTCATGTTTGCGCCATCCATATATACTAATCCACCATTTTTGTGAATTATTTCGTTCATTTCCTTTATGCGGCTTTCGAATACTCCGTGTGTTGAAGGATAAGTAACCATAAATGCAGATAAATCTGCTTTATGTTCTTCTGCTTTTTTCTTTAAATCTTCAACATCAATATTTCCATTTTTATCGCATTCAACAACTACTACTTTCATGCCAGCCATAACAGCACTTGCAGGATTTGTACCGTGAGCCGAAGATGGAATAAGAACAGTAGTTCGGTGACCTTGTCCTCGCTCAATATGATACTGACGAATAACCATTAAACCGGTATATTCACCAGCTGCACCTGAATTTGGCTGAAAAGAAATAGCATCAAAACCAGTAATTACTTTTAAGTCATTTTCCAACTCCTGAAATAATTGGTGATATCCTTCGGCCTGATCAACAGGAGCAAATGGATG
>MENE01000089.1:24723-28753 GCA_001769005.1 Bacteroidetes bacterium GWA2_31_9b
AGAAGTCTTTTCTTTCAAGCTTTTTAATATATCGCATCATTTCTGTTTCAGAACGATACTTATTAAAAACTTCTTCAGTTAAGAATGTGGTCTGACGTAAATACTTTTTATCAAATGCTATCTTGTCTGTTAAATGACAAGTAAAATCAGTCTTTTTTAATACCTGAGCAAAAATTTCAATTACTTTATTAATGTCTTGAATTAAAGTAGTTTCATCAGTACTTATTCCAATAGTTTTATCATCAATGTAATTAAAATTGATTTTTCTTTCCAATGCTAACTTTTTAATTTCTTCAATATTAGTACCTGCAGGGAGCACAACCTTTAAAGTATCGAAGAAATCTTTATTTTCTTGTTTATATCCAAGAGAAACTAATTTTTCGCTTAAGGTTGTGGCCATTGAATGAATATGCAAAGCAATACGCTTTAATCCTTCGGCACCATGATAAACAACATACATTCCAGCCATTGTAGCCAGAAGAGCTTGAGCAGTACAAATATTTGAAGTAGCACGTTCACGTTTAATATGTTGTTCGCGTGTTTGCAATGCCATACGTAATGCAAGCTTATTATTTACATCTTTCGATATACCAATAATTCGGCCGGGCATACTTCGTTTAAATTTATCCATGGTTGCAAAATAACCTGCATGTGGACCGCCATAACCCATTGGAATACCAAAACGTTGAGTTGAACCAACAACTGCATCTGCACCCCATTCTCCCGGAGGAGTTAATAAAACCAAACTCATAATGTCGGCTGCAACAGCAACAGGAATTTCTTTTTCGTGTGCTTTGGTAACAAAATCTTTGTAATCGATAATTTTACCATCGGCTGCCGGGTACTGAACAATAGCACCAAATACTTTATCGTTAAAAGTAACTTCGTTGAATTTTCCTTTTATGATTTCAATACCAAGTGGATTTGCACGTGTTTCAATAACAGCTATAGTTTGAGGAAACATATTCTCATCGATAAAGAAAACATTTGCTTCGTTTTTTACCTGAGCTCTTGAACGTGAGTTGTGAAACATAATCATTGCTTCCGCTGCAGCAGTTGCTTCGTCGAGCAATGATGCATTTGCAATTTCCATTCCGCTAAGTTGCATAACAACAGTCTGGAAATTTAATAATGCTTCTAAACGGCCCTGTGAAATTTCTGCCTGATAGGGAGTGTAAGATGTGTACCAACTTGGATTCTCAAGAATATTTCGTTGAACAACAGCAGGAACGATAGTATCGTAATAACCTAAACCAATAAATGTTCTGAAAATTTTATTCTTAGAAGCAATTCTCATTAATTTTTGTTGATATTCATACTCACTAATTCCATCAGGTAAGTTAAGTGGTTTTTCAAGTCGAATCGTTTTTGGTACAGTTTTGTCAATGAGTTCGTCAAAATTTGACACTCCGATTTTTTTAAGCATCAAATCAATTTCATGATCGCGTGGACCATTGTGACGTTTTATAAAATTATCAAGAGCCATAGCTAAAATATATTATATCAGTTAGTATTAATAAAAAAACATTCAAAATTAAAAAAAAGAAACATCAATAAAGATTAAAAATATCATGTTTTATAAATACTTATGTGTTTTTAAACAATATTGATAATCTTAATATTGATTTATGTTAGAAATATGGATTTGTATTTTTTTCATGTTCAACGGTAGTTGCTTCACCATGTCCGGGATAAACAACAACATTGCCGGGCAAAGTGAATACATTATTTGTAATACTTCGAATCAAGGTGGCATAATCGCCTCCGGGCAAATCGGCGCGACCAATGCTTCCGGCAAAAAGTACATCACCAACAATTACAAATCCTTCTTTTTCACAATAAAAAGCAATACTTCCGGGCGAATGTCCGGGAACATGCAGAACTTTAAGTTTTGTATTTCCAAATTCAATTTCTTCGCCATGATTTACATATTTTGTTGGCATAGGTGGTTTCTGGATATTAAATCCAAATGCTATTGCCATATCATTGGAACGTTCTAATAATGGCAAATCATCTTTATGTGCAATTGATGGGATTTTATATTTATCAACAATAAAAGCATTTCCCATAATATGATCGATATGGCAATGCGTATTTAAAACCAGTTTTAGTTTGAGCCCATTTTCTTCGATAAAAGTAAGAAGTTCAAGTTGTTCGTTCTGATCATTACACCCTGCATCAATTACCACGCATTCGTTGGTTTCATCGTACAGCAGAAATGTATTTTCCTGAAAAGGATTAAATATAAATTTTTTAATTTTAACCATAAACTATTAATTATTGTTTTCCTTTTAATAATGGAACAAAAGCAAAAAAACCATGTTCATTTTCAATATAATTATTTTCATCGGTTCGGTCAATAGTCATCATAACCTGACCTTCGCCACCACCTACCGGAACTACCATTCGTCCCCCAATTTTTAACTGACTTAATAAATCTCTTGGAATTTCAGGTGCGCCGGCAGTTATTAGTATTTTATCAAACGGAGCATATGTTGGCTGACCCAAATACCCATCGCCATAAAAAAAATACGGTTTATAACCCATTTTTTTTAATAAAGCACCTGATTTTAAATATAACTCTCTCTGTCGCTCAATTGTGTATACTTTTGCGCCTAATTCCAAAAGAATTGCTGCCTGATAACCTGAGCCTGTTCCTACTTCAAGTATCTTTTGATGCTTTTCTACTTGTAAAAGTTCAGTTTGAAAAGCTACAGTATAAGGTTGTGATATTGTTTGCCCCGAACCTATAGGAAAAGCCTGATCACGATAAGCAAATTCAACAAATCCGCTTTCCATAAATAAATGACGAGGCACTTTACCAATGGCATCAAGAATGCGGGTATCTTTTATCCCTTTTTCTTTAATTACTTCAACAAGTTTTTGTCTTAATCCTTTATGCCTATAAGTGTCTTCCATTAAAATATCTCCGCGTTTTTTAAAAATTACAAACAAAGATAAAAGAACAAATCACATTTATCAAAGATGATTTTTTACAAAATCCTTATTTTTTAATTAAAAGCAAAAGTAAAAACATGCATACTTCATTAATATTAAACAATTTACACATTAGATAAGTTAAAAATACTTGATGTTATCAACAGATAATCGTTGATAAAATGCTACGAATTCGTTGAATCAAGATTTATAAATAAACTAAGTTTGTAGAAACAACACTTTAATATTATGAAAATCGGTTTAATAGGTATTCATTCTCAAAAAGATGAGAATACGTTAGAACAATTAAAAAACACATTAAACCAAAATTTATTTGGAATATTCTCTCCAAACGAAGAAGAAGTTTTACCCTTTTGCAAAAATTTTAATCTAACTTATTTCTCTACAGCAGGTGACTTATTTGAAACTGCCGATATTATTTATTTTGCAAATTCGCTCAAACCAAATTTTGATTTTGCTGTAAGTGCATTAAAAAAATCATGTCATTTATTTATTGAAGATATTTCAGAACTTAGCATTGAAGAAATTAAACAATTATTCAATTTAGCTATTGAAGCACAAATCAAAATCCAAATAAAGAAAACCTATTTATTTGCTTCTGAATTTCTGGTTACAAAAAGTAGTATTTCCTCACCTCAGCTTATTGAAATAAATCAGGAACAAAATTTCTTTTATCGGCCAAAAAATTATTTTTATGAAATCTTTAACGATACATGTCTTGCAATAACTGAAACAGATTCTATTGTTAAAAAAATATCGGTAAGTGCAATTCCAATTGATTTAAATCATTTTAGTCTGATTTACATTAGACTTGATTTTGATAATGGGTGTTTGGCTACAATAAAATACAACAATATTGCAAAAGAAAAGAAAAATGAAGTTTCATTTTTTCAATCGAATCAATTAATAAAAGTTGATTTTTCGAATCATACAGCAATAAAGCATGATATAATTCACGGTCAAATAATTACATCAGACTTTCAAGTTGATTCAACATTATCTTTTGATATCGAATTGAAAAAATTTATTGAATCAATAGATAAAATGAGTAGTTCAAATATTAGCGATAAAC
>MENE01000089.1:28788-30927 GCA_001769005.1 Bacteroidetes bacterium GWA2_31_9b
ATTATGGAACGGTTGTACCAGATTCTGAATCCTAGTTTTCATGCATAATTCGTATACTATTTTTATTAGCAAAGAATCCATCGAAATTTTATAACAAACTACATTTTTTTACGTTTTAGGAAATACAAATTCGTTTTCAATGAATAAAACTCTACACACTTTTAAATATCTATTATTCGATTTTTTTTCAGCTGTATTAAGTTGGGCAGCCTTTTTCAGTTATCGTAAAATATATCTGGAATCTGAAAAGTATGGTATTAATATTCCCATTGAATTTTCTCATCGTTTTTATTATGGAATAATTCTTATACCAGTATTTTGGATATTTATTTATTACCTGAGTGGTTATTACAGAGATATTTACAGAAAATCACGTTTAAAAGAACTTGGGCAAACATTTTTTTCCATTTTAATTGGTACAATAATTATCTTTTTCACATCAATTCTTGACGACGAAGTTGTATCATACCAGAATTATTACAGATTATTTTTAGTATTATTAACTATACATTTTTTTGCAACTTATATTCCTCGTTTAATTATTACAACAAGTACAAACAATAAAATACATAAGCGAATTTACGGCTTTAACACACTAATTATTGGAGGGAATAAAAAAGCTGTCGAAATTTTTCAAAGCATAGAAAATCAGATAGAATCTACAGGAAATAAATTTATAGGATTTATAAGTTTAGTTGAAAAAGAAAAATATATTCTTGAGAAATACATTCCAATGATAGGTCATTTAAGCGAAGTAACAGAAATTATAGATAAATATAAGATCGAGGAAGTTATAATAGCTTTAGAATCTTCAGAACATAAAGAAATTGAAAAAATAATAAACTACCTCGACAACAAGCGATTAACCATAAAAGCTATTCCGAGCATGTACGATATACTTACAGGAAAAGTAAAAATGGCTCACATTTTTGGTACACCACTCATTCAAATTTCACATAGTTTAATGCCTACATGGCAGGAGCATACTAAGCAAGCTATTGACTTTACAATTTCATTAATTGCTCTGACTATTTTATCGCCACTTATACTCTTTTTGGCTATTGGTATTAGAATATCATCAAAAGGTCCAATAATTTATAGTCACGAAAGAATTGGGCGATTTGGAAAACCATTTACATTATATAAATTTCGATCGATGTATGAGGATGCCGAATCTGGAGGGCCAGCACTTTCGTCAATGAATGATGAACGCATAACAGCATTTGGAAAATTTATGCGAAAATCAAAGCTTGATGAGCTTCCCAATTTTTTCAATGTCCTAAAAGGCGATATGTCATTGGTTGGTCCCAGACCAGAACGTAAATTCTTTATTGATCAAATTGTTCAACAAGCCCCACATTACTTACATTTGCAAAAAGTAAAACCCGGCATTACCTCCTGGGGGCAAGTGAAATATGGATATGCAGAAAATGTTAATCAGATGATTGAACGATTGAAATACGATATTCTTTATATAGAAAACATGTCGTTATATGTCGATTTAAAAATCATAATTTATACTATTCATATCATTTTAAAAGGTAGACATATTTAAATTTCTGCATTCATTTTAAACGTCTGTATTTTTTTATATATAGCACCTTGAGAAGTTAAAATACTTTCATAAAAGATTCCTTCATTAACTGAAACATCCTGAAATGTATATTCACTGTATTTCTCAATCAATTCGGCAAGAATTGCTTTATTTTTAACATGTTTAATCCTACCAAGAGTTAAATGTGGCTTAAAATTATGTGATTCAATCTCAAAACCAAAATTATGCATAAGCATATCAACCTTTTGTTTTAAGAAATTAAGGTCGTCCGATTTTTTTATTCCAATCCAAATTACACGAGGATCATTTATATTTTTAAATACACCCAATCCTTTACAGATAAATACAAATGGTTTTATCTCTCTAACAATATCCTGTAATTTTCTTCCTATTTCGGAAATTTGTTTTTCTTCTGTTTCTCCTAAAAAGAAAAGTGTAATGTGCATATTCTGGTTATCGACCCAATTTATTTTTTCACCTTTTAATTTGGATTTTATCTCGATAAAAATTTTTTCAGATTCCTTTGTTAAAGAAATTTTTAAAGCTATAAATGCTCTTTTCATTACCTAATATGCTTGAATTCA
>MENE01000090.1:0-4399 GCA_001769005.1 Bacteroidetes bacterium GWA2_31_9b
TATTATGATAAAAAGTATCGCCTTTTTTATAGAATAGTTTTTGGTTTTAAACTCTTCGTCGTAACTCCCTGAAAGGATAAGCTGAATGTTATAAACTATAAAAATCAAGAAAAAAGAAACAAAAATAATTCCATCAATACGTGAAATAACAGATACCGTATTTTTATCAATTAAAACATCATTGGCAAGAACTAATAAAACAATGGCTGATAAAAGAGCCAAAGGTATTTCAATCCATGTAGTTTTTGATTTTACTGCTAATGGATAAATAAATGCAGATATTCCAAGAATTGCAAATACATTAAAGATGTTACTTCCTACCACATTCCCAAGTGCAATGTTTGAGTTATGATCTATTGCTGCAAAAATATTTACCACTAGTTCGGGGGCAGATGTTCCAAATGCCACAATAGTTAAACCAATAACAATTGTTGGAACATTTAATTTTTTTGCAAGTGCGGATGCACTATCAACAAGGATATTTGCTCCATAGATTAGAACAATAAATCCTATTATCAGAAATAAAAAATTTAACATAGTTGAATTATTTTATGAATGGTCGAAATTAGAAAAAAAATAGATTATCACATAAAAAATTTCTTGATTTATTATTGAAGAGGTTTTGAAAAAATATTGCAATAATATTCAATTGGATAAAACAACCTAGTTATATAGTATTCAATGCATTAAATTTAGCAATTCTATATTTTTTACTAAAACTTTTTTAAAACAATTTTAAGTTAATCTTGTTTATTTAATATTAAAAATTATCAATAACTCTAATTCATTTTTTATGATTCAAAATGTAACCTCCCAAAAAAATAATGATGAATTGTTTTTTAAAAAAACAGTAAACGGATTATTTAATGACGTTGTTCAATCTCTAAATGAAGATTTACTTAAATCTGGTTTTGGTTTAATAACCGAAATTGAAATGGATAAGAAGTTAAATGAGAAATTAAATGTTAATTTGAAACCATATAAAATTCTTGGATATTGTAATCCTAAATTTGCATATGATGCTTTGCAAGAGAATAACGATATTGGTGTTTTTCTACCTTGTAAAGTAATAGTAAAACAACTCGATAACTCAATGGTTGAAGTAGTTTCTGCAAACCCTGCTTTGTTAATGAATATGTTAGGAAACAAAAAATTAAGCAGTATGGGTGATGAAGTGGCTGCAATTTTAAAATCAGTTATTAAAAACCTTTTATCTTAATATTTTTCGAACAAAAGCAACAGTAAAATACGACATCATAAACACTCCTGTAAATGCTGTAATATCAGCCAGGTAGCGTATAGAGCCTATTGGTAAAATATCACCATATCCTACTGTAAAATATGTTATACCAGTATAATATGCAGCATCCCAAAATCGCATCCAAAAAGAATCTCCGGGTTTAACTGAATTAAGAGTTGTATTTGCAAAATATGGAATAATTGTATAAAGAAATGCATAAATAAAATAAATTAAAATATTGCTAAAAACTACTCGTAATGGAGATGTTGCATAAAGTCCCATAAAATCGAATACCAGCATTTTAAAACCATATGCAGGATATTGCCAAATTGCTGATATTTTATTTCTTTTTATTGAATCGTGAAGATTTGCTTTTGACTCATTCCGTTTAAACTCAATATAAGCTTTGTCTTCGTCGTCGTATTGTCCTGCACTATTAAAATTTTCTTTCAAAATTCTAAATTGTTCAGCTTTTTCTCGACGACTGGTTGCAGTTTGAGAATAGATTAAGTTCTTAACATCATTCGAATTCCAATTGAGGTATACTCTTCCAATAAGACGCATTCCTGAAAAGTTAACAGTTTTAATTGCAACCGGGAAATCATAGGGTTTAAAATCGATAATATCTCGTCCGATAGAGTCTGAAAGATCAAGATAATCACAATTTGCTAATCTCAAATCAACATAATAATCAAGATGGCACGATTTAAGCGAAAGCTCCATTATATGCGAGTTGTAAAAGCTCAGGTTTCCTGTACCAAAATCAGCATTATCAAGAAATACTAGAGTTTTATGGAACTCAATTTGCTCAAATGAAACATTCCCCGATCCCCATTGCGATTTTCGCATGGTAATTTTGCCACCATTGTGCTGACAAGCCTCGAATGTTTTTTCTCCATTGCCGAAAATAGAACGGTTAAAACTTACTTTGGCATCTTTAAATTCAACGGTTCTGAAATCGACTTTTCCATTTCCAAATTCTGTTTGTTCAAAAACCAATTCATTACAATGAAATCGGGCAAAATGAAAATCTTTTTTTCCATCACCCATACGAGCAACTTTAAAAGAAACTCTGTCGGATTTAAATTCTGAATTTATAAATGTTATATCACCATTATTAAAATCGGTATTTGTGAAAAGTACATCACCTTCGCCAAAGTGGGCATCCTGAAAGTTTTTATGGCCATTTCCAAACCACGAATTTTTAAAATTTACTTCACCATTACCAAACTGGGCATTTGAAAAATCAACATTTCCATCTTTAAACAATACATTGCTAAAATTGAGCCCACCCAAATTAAAAATAGTACTGTGAAAATTCAATGCTCCATTCAGGAATTGAGCATTTTCGAAATTCTTATAACTATCGTCGAACTCAGCATGTGCAAAATCGGTTTCTACACGTGAATCAAAAAAAGTATTGAATGCCGAAAATTGGTGAAGTTTAATAAATGTCTTTTTTTTAATATTCCGGCTTGTTCTGTAATCTTCTAAAGAAAAATTCTCAACATAACATTCATCAATGTTTATCGCATTTCCTTTATCAATTAATTGATAAATATCTTCACAGTCGATGAAACCAAGCTCTACGTATGCAATTTCCTTTTTATTTTCGTCGAGAAATGAGATGGCTGCTGTAGTTTGATACTTTATACCTGATTCAGTTACAAAAGGAGTGTCTTTTATTTTTACTTTATAATTGAAAAAGTTGTTAATCATTGCCGATTTGAATAAGTTATTTCAAATATAATAAAATCTTATGATTTACTAATTATCAAATATCGCAAATTATAATTCGAAGTCGGTTACTTAAATTTTAAACCTCCCAACCCTCCTTAACAAGGAGGGCTAACTGCAAGATTGCGATATTTCAGTTATTGCCCCTTTTTAAGGGGTTGGGGTTAAAAATTGCTTAAGTCAACATCATTTTATTAAAATTAACAAATTTTTACTTGTTACAAATTTGCTTGTAGGGACAGTTATTGCAAACTAGAATATCTTCGGTTTGTGAAAAATTAATTCCCGGATCGAAGAGTTCATTTACTAATCTGGTTAATAATTCAGTAAACTCACTATTTATTTTATTGTAGTCAGTTATTACCAATTTTGTTTCTTTACTTTGAATGCGAAAATCAAATTCGTTTTCAAATAATTTCCGTACAGAGTAAATTCCGGGTACAATTGGCAAATTATTTTTTTCATTTTCAGCAAAGAATTTCGAATAGATAAATGTTTGAAATACTGCACTATTCTGATCTTTTGAATTTTCAGAAAAAAGTAGTTCAATTGATTTAAATTCCAACTTATCGCTGCCCGATTTATAATCAATAATTCTTATTTGGTTGTTTTGTTTGTCGATCCGGTCAATTTTACCACCAAGCTTAATGTTTTCTGTTTTTCCATTCACATTTACCGGAATGTTTATTTCGTACTTTTTTTCCAACGAAAGAATCTCGAAAGGAGCAAATTGTTTATCGATTTTAAGTACTTGTTGAATGTATTTTTCAATTATCTCACGAATAATAATATTTCGACCTGAATAAATTGCTTGTGCATTGCTTTGAAAATATACATTATTAAATGCTGTGTCAATAGCTTCTGCAATTAGCTTTTTATCTTTTAAAATTGATTGTAGAACATCGGAATCAATTATTTTGCCAATATATGGATTGTACAAAAATTGCATTGTTTCGTGCAAAATATTTCCAAACATCGGAGCATCTAATTCTTCGGTAATTTCTTCTTTCTCCTGAAGTTCAGCTATGTACCGATAATAAAATCGAAGTTTGCATTTTAAGTATGAGCTAAGCGCACTTGGTGAAAGGTATTTTGGTTTTTCTGTTTCAGTGGATAAGTATTTACTTAGTTTTTGAATAATTTCAGCATTTTTAAAAATTGATATTTCTTCGGGTATCAATGTATTGATATTGTATCGTATGCTTTTTTCTGTAATTGTATATTTGTTTTCGTACTTAAGCTGATAAATAAACCGACTCATCTCACCCGATTGCAAACCGTCTGCATTCGAATTGTAAACCAGAGTTATGTTTTTTGCCCGTTGTATTAATCTGTAAAAGTAATATCCGTAAATAGCATCCTGATGTTCAATGGTTGGCAAGCCAAATCCTTTGCGAAGATTATATGGAATGAACGATATGG
>MENE01000090.1:4444-5696 GCA_001769005.1 Bacteroidetes bacterium GWA2_31_9b
ACAGATTTTCAAAGTCGAGCAAACGGGTTTCCAGAATCCCCATAATTTGTAATCCACTTAAAGGTTCGCCGGTGAATGGGATTCGCAAATTGCGAATAATCTTTCTTAACAAATGAATAAATGTGTCGGTCTTAATATCAACGTTTTGTTCTTTTAAAACATCTTTAATACGGTTTATCGATAAGTAAATGTGATAGATATACTCTTTTTCAATAGAAAGCGAATGAATATTTTGCTCCAAAGGTTCTGAATACAATGAATTGTAAATCTTGTGCAGAATTGTCAGCAGATATTCCGACAAATCAAGATAGCTATCAACCTTTCGAAATATTTCCACAAAAAAATCATTTTTCGATAATTCATCTGAAGTTAAAACAATACGATTTTTAGTTTGTATATAGCGGATTAACTCTTCAGAAACATCAGTAAAATGAGTTTTAATATATTGATGATTTAAGATTGCTAGTACATTTTTGTGATAAAAACGGATTGTACCCGAACTACTTGTTTTGCAATTTTTCTGCAACTCAACAATATGCTCCAAAAAGCTATAAACAGGAGTATTTATAACCGGGTAACCCATGGTAATATTTACTTTGTCGACAGTATCAGGAATTGAGTGAATAACAGGAATTAACATATGTTCATCGGCAAGTACAATGGCTGTTTTGTCGGGCATGTCGGATAATAAGTTCTTGTTTTCTGACAATTTACTGCTGATGAATTTTGCCTGTCCAACATCCGATGGAACTGAAATCACTTCTATATTTTTAGCTTTTGTTAGATTGCTAAATATTTCTTTCGCACTCAAGCTAAGTGGTTGTTTATAGTTACTGATATTTTCTCGGAGAAATAATCCTGCTTCGTGAATTTCGTTTTCGATATATTCGGTGTCGTAATCCCAATAGAAATCTGCTTTTTTGTTATTACTCAGGTAATTAAACAGTGCTTTTTCACAATTATTTAGTGCATTAAAACCAATAAATACAAACTTTTCGTGACTAAGTTTTATGGGTGAGTTATCTTTCAGTTTATTTGCAACATCTCGGTAAACCATTCCTTCATAAGCAATCTGCTTTTCAATCAGGCTATTGTTAAAAGCTGTGTATATTTCATTAAGAACGGTCCAAATACTTATGAAATCCTGTTGGTGTTCCGAAAACTTTTCGGGGTCGAACGATTTCCAGAACTCTTGTATTGCCTGAATTTGCTTCTCGGATAAATAAGTAAACTGATCCTGAATTGATTTCAG
>MENE01000091.1:0-1092 GCA_001769005.1 Bacteroidetes bacterium GWA2_31_9b
ATATTGAAAACCAATAAAATTAAACTTAATAACATATAAAGGTTAAAAATCTTGGAATCAATTTTAATTCATTCTAAATAAGGGTTTGCAAAACAATCTATTTGTCAATTAACGAATTTAGTGGGTGTTTTAATCCGCTATAACCTACCAACCTTGCTTTAATTGTTCCAACAATAATGGGACTTTCGATCCAAACCGGAATTCTGTTTTTATCATCTGAAACCCAAATGATTAAATCTTCGCCTCCTTTAAAAACATCGCCGGCGATTAACGAACCTGTAAATTTTATACAATTGAATTTACCTACACCTCTGACCTTTTTGGTTTCTTTTCCTTTATAACGGATATAAACTTTATGAATCTCGCCATCGAGCAAGATACTAAACGGAATTATTTCATCTTTTTTATATTTTGAAAAATCGATGTTTCTTGCCTGATATATAACAGATATTACATCATGAGTTGGGTTTTGGATAGGAATAGTATCGTACCGTAATGGTTTTCTTGATTTAATTGACTCCAGGTATGCCTGTTTCTTATTTAAATCGAATGTATATTTATGATCGATAATATATCCATCTTCATTAACATCGCGGTGAAAATATACAGGTAATAATGATTCCGGTTCAATCCATGAAGTATACACATCGCGCACCTGATAAAACCAGTCGTAAAAAGGAAAAGTGATTCCTGTACCTCTCAACATGAGTACATTCTTATTAAATTTTTTATCATTAGTGACTTCAAATTTAACTTCTCCTACATCGGTCCATACCAGAAACCAATTGTAAGTAATTACATAATTTAGGTTTTCTCCCGCCTTAAAAGCAATATTGCTTAATTCATGTGTAGAATTATTTTGAGCATTTAAAAATGAAAATGTAAAAAGAAGAATAATCGACAAATAAAATTTAACGAAATTGAACATGTTATATTTTTAATTTTTTAATTACTGAATTATTGATTTTAGTTTAACTTATAATGCTAAAATCTACCTTTTTGTTCGAAATAACTCTTAGTTGATTTGCTAAAATCCGATTTTCGGGGTTTTCCAAATTTCGGTCATTTTCAAGAATGTTATCGGCAATATCC
>MENE01000091.1:1286-1774 GCA_001769005.1 Bacteroidetes bacterium GWA2_31_9b
TGTCATTAAAATACAAAACGATTGATCTGCTCCTCGTCCTACCCTGCCTCTTAGCTGATGCAACTGTGACAAACCAAATCGCTCGGCACTTTCAATTACCATTACCGATGCATTTGGAATATTCACTCCCACTTCAATAACCGTAGTTGCAACCATAATATGTGTTATTCCTCGAATAAATAATTTCATTGCAGCATCTTTCTCTTCAGGTTTCATTTGTCCATGAACAACACTTACTGCATATTTTGGAGGAGGAAATGCTCTGAATATACTTTCGTAGCCATCTTCCAGATCTTTATAATCCATCTTTTCCGATTCCTTAATTAATGGATATACAATATATATTTGTCGCCCCTGCTCAATTTGTTGCCTGATGAAACCAAACATACGCAACCTGTTCGAGTCGTATAAATGCGATGTTTGAATTGGTTTACGTCCCGGAGGCAATTCGTCAATAACTGAAACATCAAGATCACCATATATAGTCA
>MENE01000091.1:2008-4343 GCA_001769005.1 Bacteroidetes bacterium GWA2_31_9b
TTGTTGAACCTGTAAGTAAACATACATTTATTGGCAATCCATCTAAGAAACTTTTTATTGTTTCAAGATGTTGTTTTGCAAGAATTTCTGTTGGAGCCATGATACATGCCTGATAACCATTATCGAGAGCTATAAGCATGCTCATTAAAGCAACCAACGTTTTTCCACTTCCTACATCGCCTTGAAGTAAACGATTCATCTGTTTTCCGGAACCAATATCTTTGCGAATTTCTTTCATTACCCGTTTTTGTGCTTCAGTTAATTCGAATGGTAGATTTTCTTTATAAAATCGATTTAATAGTTCGCCCACTTTCGAAAATACAAAACCATTTGATTTAAAAGTACGGATGCTTTTTTTCTGTAAAATATTTAACTGAATATAAAACAATTCTTCAAACTTTAGTCTGTATGTAGCCCTTTTAAGTAAATCGTTATTCTGAGGAAAGTGAATATTCAATAATGCTTCCTGAAGCGACAGCAATTTATATTTTTGAATCAGAAAATCGGGTAATGTTTCAGAAATTTTATTTTTTAAACTGATTAGCAATGTGCTTATTAGTTTTGAAAGTGTTCTAGAAGTAATAAAGCTTTTTTTAAGTTTTTCGGAAGTATTGTAATGCGCTTGTAAACTGGCCTGAATAACATTTTCGTTTTTCAAACTATCTTCAATTTCTGGATGTATGATGTTATATTTTCCACTAAAATTGCTAGGTTTACCAAAAACAATGTACTCGTGATTTAGCTCTAAACTTTTTTGAATATAATTTAATCCTTTAAACCAAACGAGCTCCATTCTACCTGTTCCATCGGAGAAAAAGGCCACAAGTCTTTTTTTACTTCCTGCACCAACGATTTCAAAACCCTGTATTTTACCTTTTATCTGAATATAGGGCATTTCAGGGGTAAGTTCTTTTATTGTGTATAATTTCGATTTATCGATATATTTATAAGGGAAATAATACAACAAGTCTTCAAATGTACGAACATTCAACTCCTTACTTAGCAGTTCAGCCCGCTTTGGACCAACTCCCGGTAAATATTTTATTTCTTGTTGAAAATAATCGGACATAAGATGAAGTGACTAAAATTTAAAATGCCTAAAATACTTAAAAATCAAAAAAAAAATCATTGTATAAATTTATATTTGCATCACAATATTAAGGTTTTTTTGATATTTTAAAATATGATATCCCGTTTAAATTATTCTTTTAAGTATTTACATTATTGGTTATTCTCAAAACACAAAAAAGGACATGGAATACATTCTCCTTTTGTGTTTAGTATTGTAAAAAATGTTTTTAATAATAACTCCAAAAACGAAGAACTAACTAAGGTTTTTAAAATTGTTGATTACTATAAAAAAAACAAGCAACAAATTGAATTTAAAGATCTTGGCGCAGGATCAAGTTTTTCAGCAATCAAAAAACAAACTATAGGAAAAAGTATAAAACAATCATCGGTAAATAAAAAATATGGTAAACTGTTATTCAATCTGATAGCATATTTTAAACCCAAAACCATTTTGGAGCTAGGAACATCATTAGGAATAAGTACAGCTTATATTGGATCAGCAGCGCCCGACTCGGAGTTTAAAACGATTGAAGGAGCTGAGCCAAAATTAAAAATTGCAAAAGAAATTGCTCAAATACTGGAATTAGAAAACATACGTTTTATCCACGGTGAATTTGGTGATGTATTAGAAAATACTGTTTCAGGTTTTGAAAAACTCGATTTCGTATTTTTTGATGGAAATCATAAAAAAGAACCTACTTTAAGTTATTTCAATTTATGTCTTGAAAAAGCACATCGCAATTCGGTATTTATTTTTGATGATATTCATTGGTCAACCGAAATGGAACAAGCATGGGAAGAAATAAAACAAAATAAAAAAGTGAGGGTAAGTATCGATATTTTTCGCATGGGGATTGTCTTTTTTAACGATGATTTATCTTTTCAACATTATGTTATTAAATTTTAATTAAAAAAATATTGAATCCTTTTTAATTTGATTAAATTCGTATTCTTTAAAAAATACAGTAACAAACAATGGACAAAGTAATTGCAATTCACGAGCTTGTTAAAAACTATTATGTGGGAGCAGAAACTATACATGCTTTGAGGTCTGTATCTTTAAATATTCAGAAAAACGAATATGTTGCCATAATGGGCCCATCAGGATCGGGCAAATCAACATTAATGAATATTATTGGTTGTTTAGATACTCCTTCAAACGGTCAGTATGTTCTTAATAAAAACGACGTAAGCAATTTAGATGATGATCAACTTGCCGAAATTCGAAACAAAGAAATAGGATTTGTTTTTCAGACATTTAATC
>MENE01000091.1:4487-4629 GCA_001769005.1 Bacteroidetes bacterium GWA2_31_9b
TTTCAGGAGGACAACGTCAGCGAGTTGCTGTTGCAAGGGCAATGGTGAATTCTCCTTCAATTATTTTAGCTGATGAACCTACAGGAAACCTCGACTCAAAAACATCATTAGATATTTTAAATTTATTTGGCGAAATTCATCG
>MENE01000091.1:4640-5704 GCA_001769005.1 Bacteroidetes bacterium GWA2_31_9b
CAATTATTATTGTTACTCACGAAGAAGACATTGCAAAACATGCACATCGTATTATTCGTTTAAAAGATGGGATGATAGAATCAGACGAAATAAACCCAAACCCTGTACTGAGTAATTAATAGAATTGAAAACAATCTGTTAAGTTATTCGTTTCTTAAAAAAACATTATCTATGGAAATGAAAATATATACAAAAACAGGGGACAAAGGAGAAACTTCTCTTATTGGTGGAACACGTGTGCCAAAGTATCACGACCGTATTGAAGCATACGGAACCGTTGATGAGCTGATTTCTTATATAGGCTTAATACGCGATCAAAAAATTGATGAACATATTATCAATACTCTCATCGAAATTCAGGACAGATTAATGACCTGTGCTTCGATACTGGCAACAGATTGTGAAAATTGCAAAGTGAAAATTCCTGAGCTAAATGTATCAGATATTGAACTTCTGGAAAAGGAAATTGATAAAATGGAACAAAATTTACCTCCATTGAGTTCATTTATTTTACCCGGTGGACATACAACCGTTTCTTTTTGTCATATTGCTCGTAATGTTTGCAGAAGGGCAGAACGGAATTCAATAAAAGTTCAAAATCAATTTAAACATAGCGAAAAAGTAATTCAATATTTAAATCGTTTATCGGATTATTTGTTTGTTTTATCGCGTAAACTTTCAATTGATTTGTTTGCAAAGGAAATTCCGTGGAAACCAAGAATTTAAAAAAAAACTTTGCTTATTTAATATTATTTCTATATTTGCAAAATTTTAAGACTATAAGTAAAATAATTACATATGTATTGGACACTAGAATTAGCATCGAAACTTGAAGATGCACCATGGCCGGCATCAAAAGAAGAACTTATTGACTTTGCAATACGTTCGGGTGCACCATTAGAAGTTATTGAAAATCTTCAGGAAATTGAGGATGAAGGTGAAATATACGAAAGTATCGAAGACATTTGGCCTGATTATCCGAGTAAAGATGATTTCTTTTTTAATGAAGATGAATATTAAAAAATAGTAAGGGAACCCAAAAGGTTCCCTTAAATTTTTATTTC
>MENE01000092.1 GCA_001769005.1 Bacteroidetes bacterium GWA2_31_9b
CAACACAATCTTTTTATTATGTTCGTTATCGAGAATAATTCCTTCGAATGAAAAGCAGGCTTCATCGCAATTTTCGATTAAATCTAGAAATCTGATTTCTTTATTTATTGGAGGAAAATATAAAATAAATTCCAGTACTTCTCCTTTAGTTGTAAATTCAAATTTGTTAGGGCAAATAGGAATGTTTTCTGAGCGTAAAAGCATATATTGTTCAATACCTTTAGAATTTTTAATGTAGATATTGTTATCGGCACAAAACCATCCTCCGGTATTTAACTGGTTTGTTATACTTAAATGAATTATGGTGTACTCTGTTGTTATTTCAATTGTATTAATTTTTAAGTCGGGGTGACTTTGTTTGCCTGCAATTGGAGATTCATATTTTTGACTATATGTTGATTGAAACAATAGTAATCCTATTAATATTAAAAGTAATTTTTTCATAATTAAATAGTAATAAATTAGAAATTTTCAAAACACTTATCTGGCTCATAATGTAATGGTTGACTATTTATTTGTTGAATCATCATCACTGTGTAACTCATTTTATCTCTGTTTCACTCTGTGGTTTAATTTTTTTTTACCACAGAGAACCACAAAGTTTTTACACAGAGTATCTCAGAGGCATTATCTGTAATTATTGCACAATCAATAAGATATAATATTAAATTAAAATTGAGAAAAATCAATAATTTAATGTGTGCATATATTTTATCAAAAATGAATGTTTAAAAAGCGAAGATACAAAAAAACCCTCCGTAATAGGAGGGTATTTAAATAGTTTAATTTGTGCTCTGATTATTTTTTACCAAATAATTTGAAATCAAGACCTAAAGCAACAAACAAATTGTCTTTGTCGTAACTTACTACTTCATCAGAATAAACTACTCCTTGTCCTCCAAAATCATGTAATTGATTTTTTTCGAAAGTTTCATAGGTTGTATAACCAACGCCAAGGTTTAATTCAATACTTGAAGTTACTTTGTATGCACCACCCAAACCTATTGAATTAGATGAGTTAGTATAGCTTAAATCTGATTGATAAACTTCTTTAACTCCGATTT
Organism: Bacteroidetes bacterium GWA2_31_9b; assembly: GCA_001769005.1. Lineage (GTDB taxonomy): Bacteria > Bacteroidota > Bacteroidia > Bacteroidales > UBA12077 > UBA12077. Next base: position 1,065 of record MENE01000092.1, read on the forward strand.
GAGTATGTAAGTATCCGCAACTAACAAGTAATTTTTCTGAAATGTTGTATTGTAATCCCAAAGAAAATTCCCATAATCCTTTATTAATTACTTGGTCATTATCTACATATTCTCCGCTAATTTTTTTACCATAATTGGCACCTTTATCGAAATAGTAATGGAAACCTGTAGCTACAGAAAATTTTTCTGTCATTTTATAATCTGCACCAATAGCAAACATTGCAGGCATATCACTTCTGAATTTTTCTCCATCAGGGAACATAGTAACTGGTGTTGCTCCATCAAATCCAGTAGTAAAATCTTTTGTGGTATTATTTTCCATTTCTATCTTAGTCATAAATTCATATTTCATACCAATATTTAACTTATCAAAGCTAAGATTTAAACCAATTATAGGAGCAATACCAGAACCTGTTTGTTCTACTTCTGCGGTTTGATCTGCTAATAAATAAGCTTTTGCTGATGAAACTGCAGCTGCTTGTGTAAAACCAATCTGTCCATCTGAAATAGTTGCATCATCTGGATTAAGACCAATTGCAGTATATCCAGTTTGTAATGCAAGCAAATCTGCATCTGTAGGAATTATACCATAAGCTCTTGCTTGGTCAAGTGTTAAATCACCACCTCCACCATCAACAATTAACTGCAATTTACCAGCAGTTGTTGTAGCAGATGTAGCAGAAGTTGTGAAGAAAGTAGAAGCTGACATTTCATTTCCACCTATTGTAATGTTAACATCTTTTAAATGTCCAACATAAGAGTTTTTAGCTGAAACGTATCGAGCACCAAGATATACTGAAATCATATCATTGATTGCATAGGTAATACCTGCCTGGTAACCCCAATAAACAGACGATCCTTCTAAATAAGCGTCTAAACTATATGCAGTAACTCCTTGTGCAGATAATGCAGGAACTAAATCAGATATACCAGTTTCAAATGATGGGAAGCCTTTTTCAAATGTTGCGCTTCCACCACCACCAATAGGATTGATACCAACAGAAAAAGCTAATTTGTTGTGTTTGTATGCTATATATATTCCAGGGAATATTGGAGCAAAAACTGATCCTTCAAAATCACTCTCGTTCAAATATTGGTAATTAGATGAAATATATCTGTTTTGGGTGATAATTTGTTCGTTTAGCGAGATGTATAATCCGTTTTCTAATTTCGCTAGACCGGCAGGGTTAAAATATACCGCATCGATACCTGTTGAAGCATCGCGGGCAAACATTCGTACCCATGCAGCGCTCTGATTGGTATTGGTTACAATACCTCCTGCATTAGAGAAAAATGGGAATAATAGTATTCCAACAAATAATAAAGTAAATTTTTTCATGTTTAAATTTTTTTGGTTATTATTTTTAATACTAAAAAAATCAGATTTATATGTTTTGTATTTTGTTCCAAGTGTTTTTCAAGTTGCAAAATCAATTCATATTTGATTTAAAGGATTAAAGATAATTTTTCTGTTGAATAAAACGAATTTTTTTTCGACCAATTTTTTTAACAACACTTAATGAAATAAATTATAGATCAGTCAATTGTTTAATATACAAATATTTATAAAGCTATATATTTGGGTTTTGTAATTGTATATTATCGACTTGTTTTATTTGATAGTCGAAAATATTGAGCGCTTTCATTATCCCCTTTGAGGCTTGCTTGTCGAAAGAAGTGGGAATAAGGGGGTGGATAACTATTTTTGGACAAAACAACATCATCTTTTTCCAAAGAGGAAAACAAAAAAAGGTTGACTCAAAACCGCTTGAAAAGTCATTGCGAGAGTCTACCCAAATTTTTTTGGCATAATGTAGATATGACAACCTACACAAAAAGTCACTGCGAAGGAGCCCAAATGGGCGACTGTGGCAGTCTATAAAGATTGCTTCACTTCGTTCGCAATGACAGAAAATGTCGTTTTGAGGCAGTCTCTTAAATAATTATTTTTTGTAATTTCTAGAAAAAACCTCTCCTGAATAATGGAATGTCTTTATCTTTTGATTTTTGTCTGCAACCAATGTTTATATTCAATCCAAAACGAAAATTAACCGATGAAGTTTTATGGCCCCAAAGTGCAGCAGAAGCATTATCAGTTATTAAGTATAGTTGTAATGGAGCTCCACCAAGAACAAGTCCAAATCCAATGTTGTTGTATGTACCATTCATTATTGAATAACTCACAGTAGTTGTTAACCAGCGTGCAGCTCTTGCGTTAGCCGAAAAAGTATAAGCACTATTCAATTGTTCGTTTAAAAAGTATCCACGATACAAGAAACTCAAATCAAATTTTTGCGATATCAACCACGATGTGCCAAAATATATTTTTGTTCCTAATCCGGTTGTGTAACTTTTTGATTTATTTGTTATTTTAAAACTGTTTTCAAGTGAATCAATAATTGTACTAAAAGGATCGCCTACAGTGTCGTTTATAATCTGATTGCCATAATCTATACCTTTAAATGTAAAATTACCACTTAACTTAAGATTTGTAACATCGGTATCCCATTTAATATAACCAAGATCAATCACACTTAACGATAAAGCCAGTTTACTAATAGGTTTGTAATATACTCCGAGGTCAACTCCAAGTCCCATGTTATTGTGTTGCAATGCATAATCTACAGCATCGAAATTTGTGGGTTCGTCAAAACCATCGAATTCACCTTCGGGAGTTGTTTTTGGAATCATCGGTGATGATGTATTAACATAGGTATTTGCATTTATATATATTGAATCAAGACTAGAGTAAAATCCAAGCGAGCGATTGTCGGTTACAACACTAACATGTCCGAATAATACTTTTGCACGAATACCAATTGTTAAATCATTACCAATCTTTTTTGATATTCCAAGACCATATTCTCTATAAGACAGTAAGTTTACTCCGAGCATACTTAAATCGGCCGTTTCGTTGAAAAAACTTTCATTTCCATTAAGTGCTAAGACCATTAAGTCTTTTGGATAATTCAACGAAACAGATACTTTTTCAGATAAGTTAAATGAAAAATACCATGAGTTTGCCCTGAAACCAAAGGATAATAAATCGGTTTGAAAATCTTCGAAAAAGAAATTGTTTTCATCCAGTTTATCTAAGAAATCGGATTTGTCAAATTCTGCATCGGGATGCAAAAAAGTAATTAATGAATCGTTGTTAGGATTTTGCATAATAATATCAGTTAATCCAAACTGATTGTTACCTACCCCAACCTGAATTGAAGAAATTGCAGGTAATCCAAGAAAGAAATTACAGCTGGGTTGAATAGCAGGATTCATCAAGGTAGCTTGCGGAATTCTGTTCATATAATAAAGAGTTTGGCTATTTTGAGCCAGATTAATTTTCGAGATTAAAATTGTTAATGTCAACCCCAATAACAATTTGAATAAATAATTTTTTATCATAATTATTTTTTTATAGGTCACTGGAATTGATTTTGTAATCTACATCAACACTCATTTTAAAATCTATTTTGTAATAATCTAAGATTTTAACACTAACATCCGAATCGTATTCAGATGTTCTTAAACCTGCTCTGAATATTGCATTGCGAACATTTTTAAAATTATTAATATCATCCCCAGTAAATTGAACTAAAGTTGTTTTCATACCGGGGGTTTGAACAATAAAGTCTGCATCTAATTGACCACCTAATATAATTGGTTGTTTTGCAGGACTAAATACTGTATCAACATTATTATTCAGGGAGTCGGTAAAGTATAACTGAAAATCAATATCTAAAGGTAACCCATTCGTTATTTCGAACAAAATATTAACCTGTTTAATCATTTCTGATTGCTCTCCGATATTTGATAAATCCATTGGCATGGTATCTACCAAAGCCAGAGAATTTGTCTTGAACCATAATGGTAAAATAATTTCTACTCCTATGTCAATTTTGCTGGCATCTGAAACAAAATTGTAATCTGCTCCAGGGCCGTCGGGATTTGAAATTGCAGAGATGTTATAAATTATTGATGATGGAAGTGATGAAAGAAACTCTGAAACTGATGAGTTTGTTCCATTTATCGACCATACAGATTCTTTTATTTGTCCATATTCAGCTAAAGTAGGGAAATCAAAGCGAAATGGATTAATAGTTGCATCTAAAGTAAGTGGGATTGAATCTCCTCCAGCATTAAATCCGGTAAATCTATTAATCGTAGCTTCAACAGGAACTCCGAATGAATTTTGAACATTAAGATTTATTTGAGGGTTTTCAAATTCAATATCTCCATCGAAAAGATCTTTATCAAAAATTCCAATATTTATTGAATCGTTTGTGCTAATAAGTTCGTAATTACCAATGTATCCAAATACAGCTTCGAAATCAAGGTTTATAATGGTAGCATTAACTTCTATTCTATCGCCTATATTTACAGGATTAACTCCTTCGCGATAAAGCTCAACGTGAAAATCAACTGGGAGAAATAATGAATCACTACCAATAGAATC
>MENE01000093.1:0-2312 GCA_001769005.1 Bacteroidetes bacterium GWA2_31_9b
GTCAGATTTTAGTGTTGAGAAAAATAATTTCCAGAATGTAATTGCTGCCGGACGTATTATGACCCGTCGTATTATGGGTAATGCATCATTCCTTGAAATTCAGGATGATAAAGGTAAAATTCAGGTTTATGTTAAACGCGATAATTTATGTCCGGGTGAAGATAAAACACTATACAATACTGTTTTTAAAAAATTATTAGATATTGGCGATATTATTGGTGTAAAAGGAAATGTTTTTGTTACCCAAATGGGCGAAATATCTATAAATGCAGTTGAACTTACCATATTAAGTAAATCGATTAAACCACTTCCTATTGTAAAAGAAAAAGATGGTGTTTTATACGATGCATTTACCGATCCTGATCAGCGTTATCGTCAGCGACATTTAGACCTGATTGTTAATCCTCAGGTTAAAGATGCTTTTGTTAAAAGAACAAAACTGACCAATTCAATGCGTGAGTTTTTAAATAAAAAAGGATATCTTGAAGTTGAAACTCCTGTTTTACAACCCTTGTATGGTGGTGCAGCTGCTCGTCCATTTAAAACTCATCACAATACACACGATCAGACTTTATATTTACGTATTGCCAATGAACTTTACCTTAAAAGACTTATTGTAGGTGGTTTCGATGGCGTTTATGAGTTTGCAAAAGACTTCCGTAACGAAGGAATGGATCGTTTTCATAATCCGGAATTTACACAAATGGAGCTTTATGTTGCATATAAAGACTACAACTGGATGATGAACACCGTAGAAGAAATGGTTGAAAAAATTGCTCTTGATATACATGGAACAACAGAAGTTCAGGTTGGTGAAAATATAATCAACTTTAAACGTCCATGGAAACGATTTACCATGTTTGAAGCTATACAACATTTTACCGGAATCGATATTTCGCAAATGGACGAGAATCAACTTACAGAAACTGCTAAAAAGCTAGGTGTTGAAGTAAACGAAACCATGGGTAAAGGCAAAATCATTGATGAGATTTTTGGTGAAATGTGCGAAGGAAAACTTATTCAACCTACATTTATTACCGATTACCCGATTGAAATGTCACCATTGGCAAAAAAACACCGAACTGTTGAAGGCTTGGTTGAACGATTTGAGGCAATATGTAACGGAAAAGAAATTTGCAATGCATATTCTGAATTAAACGATCCTATTGATCAACGTGAGCGTTTCGAACAACAGTTAATTCTTGGCAAGCGTGGCGACGAAGAAGCAATGATGCTTGACGAAGATTTCTTAAAAGCTATCGAATACGGAATGCCTCCAACAGCAGGATTAGGAATTGGTATTGACCGACTTGCAATGATTATGACAAATTCACAATCTATTCAGGATGTACTGTTTTTCCCTCAAATGCGACCAGAAAAGAAATCGCAAAAAGATGACACATCGAAATTTACCGATGCAGGAATACCTGCAGAATGGATTGCTATTGTTCAAAAATCGGGATACCTAACAGTTGAAAGCTTAAAAGGCGTAAATGCTGCAAGCTTACATAACAAGTTGTGTGGCACCAATAAAAAACATAAATTGGGGTTAACAAATCCAAGTATCGACGATATAAAAATGTGGCTGGATAAACTAAACTAATAAAATGAAACAGAAACTCAAGGTAGCTGTTCTGGGCGGCGGAAGCTGGGCAACTGCAATTGTAAAAATGCTTCTCGTGAATGTTCACCAGGTTAACTGGTACATGAGAAGTAAAGAAAATATTGACTATATTATTAAAAACCAGCATAACAATTTCTACCTGAGTTCAGTAAATCTGAATACAAACAAAATAGTTTTGTCCGACGATATTAATAAAGCTGTTGAAGATTCCGATATTGTTATTTTTGCTATACCATCGGCATTTTTAAAATCAGCACTCGAAAACTTAAAAGCTGATTTAAAAGATAAAATTATTGTTTCAGCAATTAAAGGCATGGTTCCCGACGAGAATATGATTGTTGGTGAATATTTTAATACACAATACAACATTCCTCTTGATTTATTTGCTGTTATTGCCGGTCCATGTCATGCTGAAGAAGTTGCACTGGAGAGATTATCCTATTTAACCATTGCATCGCAGGATTTAAAAATTGCTCGTTGGGTTGCTGATATTCTATCAACTAACTACATTAAAACAAGTGTTTCTGACGATATATACGGAACAGAATATTCAGCAGTTTTAAAAAATGTGTTTGCAGTTGCTGCTGGTATTTGCCATGGTTTAGGTTATGGCGATAATTTTAATGCAGTGCTTATATCAAATGCCATTCAGGAAATAAAACGTTTTGTCGATGCTGTACATCCAATA
>MENE01000093.1:2327-21479 GCA_001769005.1 Bacteroidetes bacterium GWA2_31_9b
AAGGATACTATGCTGTAAAATCGATTTATGAAATAAATAAAAAATACATGGTTAGTATGCCTATAACAGATGCTGTTTACAATATCCTCTACGAAAAAATTTCGCCTGCAATTGAAATTAAAATACTTAGTGAAAATATAAGATAGTTTTACTTAATCACAATTCGTATGGAAATGCTCAAAATTGATATTAAAAATGCAATTTCGTTTTTAAAACAAAATGAATTTGACCAATACAAAGAGCTTACAAAAAATGCTGATTTAGCACTGAAAAATAGAACAGGTAAAGGAAACGATTTTTTGGGTTGGTATGATTTGCCGGAAAAAATTTCCAAAAACGAAATATCGAAAATAAATAATTGTGCAAACGATTTACGAATTAAATCCGAAGTTATTATAGTAATTGGAATTGGAGGTTCGTACCTTGGAGCTAAGGCAGTTATAGAAGCTCTTTCTGGCCAGTTCGGCATTTTAAAGCACAAGCTGGGAAATCCATTCATTTTATTTGCAGGGCAAAATCTTTCAGAGGATTATTTGTTTGAGCTAAAAGAATTTTTAAATGATAAAAAATATTCACTGGTAGTTATTTCAAAATCGGGAACAACAACAGAACCGGCAGTAGCTTTTCGAATTCTAAAAAAAGAACTTGAAAACAGGGTTGGAAAGAAAGAAGCATCAGAACGAATTGTTGCTATTACCGATGCATCAAAAGGTGCACTTCGAAGCATGGCAAATCAGGAAGGTTACAAATCATTTATTATCGACAATGATATTGGTGGGCGATACTCTGTTCTTTCACCTGTAGGATTACTTCCAATAGCTTGCGCAGGATTTAATATTGATCAGCTCCTGAATGGAGCAAAAGGACTCATGCAAAATAGCAATAATTCTGATTTTAATACAAACCCAGTTTATACTTATGCTGCAATTCGACATGCTTTGTATAAACAAAATAAAACTACTGAGATATTGGCCAATTTTGATCCCCGTTTAAATTTTATAGCTGAATGGTGGAAACAGTTATATGGAGAAAGCGAAGGGAAAGAAAATAAAGGCATTTTTCCAGCCAGCGTAAGTTTTACTTCTGACTTGCATTCAATGGGACAATACATTCAGGAAGGTTTACGTAATATTTTTGAAACAGTAATTTCTGTGGAAAAACCAAAATACAATCTTACTGTTCCAATAGATTCTGACAATTTCGATAAACTGAATTTTCTTGCAGGAAAGCATCTCGATTACATCAACAAAATGGCTGAATTGGGAACTATGTTAGCACATGTTGATGGTGGAGTACCAAATATAAAAATAAGTATCCCTGAAATAACCGAATTTTATTTAGGACAATTGATTTACTTTTTCGAAAAAGCATGTGCAATTAGTGGTTATTTACTTGGTATTAATCCATTTGATCAACCTGGAGTTGAAGAGTATAAAAGAAATATGTTTGCTTTACTTGAAAAACCGGGATTTGAAGAAGAAACTAAAAAAATTAATGAAAGGTTAAAGTAAAGCTCAATTTTCAATTTTAAGATTTATTTTGGCAAGTTTCTCGTTAATCATGACCATTTTATTCATGTTTTTAAATGAGAAAAAGTCCTGATCTTCATTAAGGAAATAGTATATTTTTAAGGTATTTTTTAAAACTTTTTTACTTGCTCTCAGGTTGTTTTGCTTTAATAAAATATCTCCTTTTTCGTTTAGTAATTCGGCAAGAGAATTAAGTTCTTCCGATGAAAATCCTTTTTCTTCTTTTAAAGCATGAATAAAAAAATCTTCAGAAACAGAAAAAAATTCTTCAGAATCAAAGTTGAAATAATCTACAATTGTTTTATCTATAGTTTCTAATGCTTCTCTATAACGCCCATTGTTTTTAAGTTCAATTAGTACAGAAAAAATCTTGGATATATCATCTATTACTTTTAAAACCCTTTCTTTATTATCCATGAATACAATTTATAAATGAGAATTAATCAAATCGATACGTATTTTATTGTAGTAAATATATGAAAGCTAAATGCAAAATTTTTATGTGTACCTTCTTTTTTTGACGAAAATGAACTTAATTAAAACCAAATGGCCGAAATAAATGTTTACATTTTTTTAATATTATTCAATTCTTAAAGATTGGGTATTCATTTTTCGTTTTTAAATTTCATTTGCTTATTTTTAAGCCAATTAAAATCATATCCTTATGTTTGGTGATAAATTAAAAGCTCTCGATGATGTATCCCTGAATTTTAGTCCTGATGGGTTATTCCTTTTAAACCTTACATTAGCATTTGTTATGTTTGGTGTAGCATTGGAATTAAAAGGAGCTCGTTTTAAAGATGTAGTATTAAATCCTAAGGCAACCATTATTGGTGTAATTTCACAGTTTATTTTAATGCCATTATTAACATTTTGTTTGGTTTTGATTATTAATCCAACTCCTAGTGTAGCTTTAGGTATGATATTGGTTGCTGCTTGTCCCGGAGGAAATATTTCAAATTTCATAAGCGCCCTTGCTAAAGGGAATGTTGAACTTTCTGTGACCTTGACTGCAATATCCGATTTTTCAGCATTGATTATGACTCCATTAAATTTTGCCTTTTGGGGTGGACTTTATGCAAAAATATATTCTTCAAGTTCAGGACTTATAATACCGTTCGAAATTGATGCAATAGAGATGTTTCGTACAATGGTAATCTTATTAGGAATTCCTCTTACTATAGGGATGTTGTTTGCTTATAAATTCCCAAAAATCACAGCCAAGATAATTAAACCAATTAAAATATTATCCATAATTATTTTTGGCTCATATGTTGCCGGAGCTCTATTATTAAACTGGGGTCACTTTATTAAATATGTGCATTTAATATTCTTAATAGTTTTTATTCATAATGCTCTTGCATTAGCCACAGGTTACACCATGGCTTCTTTTTTTAAGCTAGGAACCAGGAACAAAAGGACAATTGCTATAGAAGTAGGTATTCAGAATTCAGGCTTAGCTTTAGTTTTAATATTCAATCCTAATTTATTTAATGGAATAGGAGGAATGGCATTTATTGCAGCATTCTGGGGTATTTGGCATATAGTTTCAGGTTTAGGGATAGCATATTTTTGGAGTAAAAGACTTCCAATTAATTAAGCAAATAAAATTTTTATGGGTACAAATCGAAATACAATTGAGAAATTCTCATTAGGGCATAAAATATTAAGATATTACGTTGACTTTTCTTTCAGAATTTTTTTTCGTACAAAATCGCATAATTACAATAAAGTTCCTCAAGATGAAATAATAATTTTTGCCTTAAATCATCAAAATACTTTAGTAGATGCTTTGGCATTATTAGCTACCGTTAAAAAACAACCTGTTTTTATGGCCAGAGCCGATATTTTTAATACAAAAATCATAAATAATATTCTTACCTTTTTAAAGATTCTGCCCATTTATCGTATTCGCGATGGTAAAGAAAGTCTCAGAAATAACGATGCAATCTTCCTAAAAACAGTTGATGTACTTAAAAATAAAAACGGACTTGTAATTTTACCTGAAGGCAGTCATCTAGGTATCAGGCGATTAAGAACTCTTAAAAAAGGTATTTCACGAATAGCTTTACAGGCAGAAGAATCAAATGACTACAAGCTGAATATTAAAATTATTCCTGTAGGTCTCGATTATAGTAACTACATAAATTTCAGAAGTAAATTGTTTGTATATTTTGGTGAGGCCATTAATGTCTCAGACTATTATGATGCTTATAAAGAAAATCCTCCTCGTGGAATGAATTTGTTACGTGAACGAGTAGAAGAAGAATTGAAGAAATATATAATTCATATTGGGAACGATGAATATTACAAAATGATCGATTTTCTTAGAAAGTTCTATCTCCCTGAATTAAATATAAATACAAGGAAACAGCCCGATACACTTTTTGCAGAACAGAAAATAATTGAAAAACTAAACCAATTTATTGAACAAAAACCTGATGAAGCAAATCAGTTAAAAGAAAAAATGGGGGATTTTGAATCATTATTGCAAAAACTAAACTTTAAGTTATGGGTTTTACAAAAATCCAAATATTCAATATTTGGTATGCTAATACAATCAATTTTCATGATTCTATTGTTCCCTATTTATTTAGTTGGAGTACTGATTAATTACATTCCATATAAGGTACCAGTAATGCTTACTAAAAAAGTAAAAGATCGTCAATTTTTGAGTTCATTCCGTTTTGTTATTGCAATACTCCTCTTCCCTTTATATTATTTTATTTTGGCAATAATTGGCTCACTAATTGTTGATAATACCTGGGTAGTTCTAATTTCTGTGCTTAGTTCATTAATAATAGGATTGTTTGCTTTTCATTATTATATAGAAATAAAGAAATTTTGGGCAAAAATACGCTATACCTATTTGTCAAGAATAAAAGACAAAAATCTTGAGGAGCTTAAATTGCTATACAGCCAAATAAGTGATTTTGGAAATAGATTTTTATAAAAAATCTATTTTTTATTTGTAAGAATATGCTTTTGCATACAAAATCATAAACGGAATTTCGCCAAAAGCAACGTGTGTTTTTTTATCAGTAATCAGAATAACATCAGAATTAATATTAGCAGCCTGACGTCTTAAAACAATTATTGCAGATCTTTCAAGAGATTTTGGTGTTGAATTTCCACTTTCATTTCCATCAACACGAGCTTCAATTTCAGTAATTTCAATTAATCCTTCAACATCAGCAGGATCATAGGTTACTTTAATTTTCCTGTAATCACCTACTTCACGAATCTCTGTCGGTTTTTCGTTAAGTACTTCAACTTTACCTGTTTTATATTCAATTTTATGAACTAATCTTTGATCCATTTTATTCACTTTAGTTTCACCCGGAAGAGAATAAAATAAATCGTTCATATGAATTTTCTTTACATTAACAAGCATTTTGGTGCCATTATGTTGATATAAGATGTCCGTTTTGGGAGCTTCTACTTCTTTTTGTAATTCATCAGTTTTAACAACTTCAGTATTTTCTGTTTTTGTACTGCTTGTATCTGATGGGTAAATAACTTGCGATTGTACATTTTTGCAATAAAACGCAAGCAATAAACCTGTAAAAAAGAATAATCGTGTCATATTAAACTATTTATTGAAATCATTAAATTTCGAAATACAAAAATACAAGATATAAAAAAAACTTAGGTATAGATTTAATTAAATTCTGAAATATTCATCAAAAAAAAGACTGTTCTTAAGAAAGAACAGTCTTTTGAGAGTTTTCACTAAAGTGAATTATTTTGCTAATTTGAATTTTTTAACAAAATCACCAACTGCTTGTGTTAAATTTGGTAAACCAATTTCTTGTAAATCATATCCAACGATAACTGTTGGTTTTTTAATTTTTACGATTCTATTTAAATCAATTGGAGTAGCAATAACAACTGTATCACAAGGTGTTTTTTCAATTGTAGCTTCAAGGTCTTTTATTTGTTGAGCACCATAACCCATTGCAGGAAGTAAAGTTCCGATGTTAGGATAAATTCTGAAAGTTTCAGCTAATTTACCAACAGCAAAAGGTCTTGGATCAACTAGTTCAGCAGCACCACATTTTCTTGCAGCAACAGTACCAGCACCAATTTTCATTTCACCATGAGTTAAGGTTGGTCCATCTTCAACAACTAATACTCTTTTACCTCTAACTAATTCAGGTTTATCAATAGTAAGTGGAGAAGCTCCATCAACTACAATAGCATTAGGATTAACTTTTGCAATATTCTCACGTACTGTTTGAATATCTTTAGCATCAGCAGAATCCATTTTGTTGATTACAACGTAATCAGCTAAACGTAAAGTTGCTTCACCTGGGTAATATGATAATTCGTGTCCTGGACGGTGTGGATCAACAACAGTAACCATTAAATCTGGTTTGTAGAATGGGAAGTCGTTATTACCACCATCCCAAAGAATAACATCGCAACCATCAGGATCATTTTCTGCTGCACGAACAATAGCTTCGTAATCAACACCTGCATAAATTACGTTACCACGAACAACATGTGGTTCGTATTCTTCCATTTCTTCAATTGTACATTTGTGTTTAGCTAAATCTTCAACTTTTGCAAATCGTTGAACTTTTTGAGCAACTAAATCACCATAAGGCATTGGGTGACGAATAGCTACAACTTTTAAACCTTGTGCCATTAATAACTCAATAATTCTTCTTGATGTTTGTGATTTACCACAACCTGTTCTAACTGCACCAACTGCAATAACAGGTTTTGTGCTTTTGATCATTGTTTTACCTGGACCTAATAAAACAAAGTTAGCACCTGTTGCATTAACTAATGCGCTTATGTTCATTACTACCTGGTAAGGTACATCGCTGTATGAAAATACACAGTCTTCTACCTGAAGTTCAGTAATTAAACGAGGCAATTCACTCTGAGCGTAAATTGGAATACCTGCAGGATATAATTTACCTGCTAATTCAGCAGGGTATTTTCTACCGTCGATATCAGGAATTTGAGCAGCAGTAAAAGCTACAACGTTATAATCTGAATTATCTCTATAGTATGTATTAAAATTGTGGAAATCTCTTCCAGCGGCACCGATAATGAGTACATTTTTCTTAGCCATAAATTCCTCCTTTTTTATTAATTATTAATTTTATAGTGCAACAAAGTTAATTTTTATACAGAAAAATCATAATTGTTAATGAACTAAGTTTTACTTCTCAAAACTAAAAAACGAGCTAATGGTATTAGAATTAAGGCATTCAGTGAGTTTATGCAAAAATATGTTAAGAAACATGGATGAATGATTGAGTTTTTATTATTGATTTAAACTTTAAGATAAAAACAACTTTTAACTTAGTATTAAAATCCTCTTGTTCTCTCAGAAAAATTAAATATATTTACGTACATCCAATAAAAATGAACTTTTTAGCACACATATATCTTTCCGGTGATGATGATCAAATTAAAATTGGCAATTTTATTGGTGATTATGTAAAAGGAAGTGCATATGGGATGTATCCTGACAATATTCAAAGAGGCATTCGTTTACATCGCAGTATCGACTCATTTACTGACAGAAACAGGACTGTAGTTAAAGCGAAAGAGTTATTTTACATTCAGTATCATAAATATGCTGGTATTGTAATCGATATTATTTACGACCACTTTCTAGCTGCAAACTGGCAAAGATTTTCAAAAACTCCTCTTGAAATTTATACTAAAAATTTTTATGATCTTATGTTAAAGTATGAATTTATGATGCCAACAGAAGTTCAGACATTTATACCAAAACTTATTGAAAACAACCGGTTATACTCATATCGTACTATTAATGGTATTGAATCTGTCTTAAGTACAATGTCAAAATTTACTTCGCTTCCCGATTACTCAGAATTTGCTATACTTACATTAAAAGAAAATTACTCCTTTTTGGAAGAGAATTTCTTTACTTTTTTTGCAGAAATTATATTCCATATGAATACTGTTCATAATATTGATTATTCGAATTCATAAAGCCCCATTTACGAATATCTGTTTTTTAATTTTAAAATTCACTCTATACTATATTTGTTAAAAAATTGACTTCCACACTTATGAGTTTTATTAATAAATTAAAGGGGAAAGCAAAGAAACTGAAAAACGAGATTATTGCAATCTCTCTAGCATTTAATGATAAAAGGACTCCCTTATTTACAAAAATAATTATTGGATTAACAATAAGCTATGCTTTAAGTCCTATTGATTTAATCCCCGATTTTATTCCAATTATTGGATATCTTGATGATCTAATAATTTTACCTTTAATGATTACATTGTCAATTAAGCTAATACCAAGTGAAGTAATGATTGATTGCAGAATGCGATCACAAAATGAATCTAAGTTGAATAAAAAGATTGGGTTAATATCAGCAATATTTATTATTTTAATATGGATTGGTCTTTTAGGTTTAATTATCTTCAAAATCTTTTAGAGTTGCGTGTTTATTAAAATTAAAAAAAGATTTGAAAAATAAAATAGAATTTTTGTTTATCGTAATAGTTCTAATCTACTTGCATCAAGCCTTAAGAGAATAAATAATAAAATAGTAAATGCCCATAACGATGAACCACCATAGCTAAAAAAAGGTAATGGGATTCCAATAACAGGCATTAATCCAATTGTCATTCCAATATTTATCATCACATGAAAAAATAAAACACTTACAACACCATACCCATACATTCGGCTAAAAGAAGAGCGCTGACGTTCTGCAATTAAGACTAAACGTAATAATAAAGCTACAAAAAGCGAAATAACAAAGAATGTTCCTAAAAACCCCCATTCTTCGCCAATTGTACAAAAAATAAAATCGGTACTTTGTTCAGGTACAAAATCGAATTTTGTTTGTGTACCACCCAGAAATCCTTTTCCTGCAAATCCTCCAGAACCAATTGCAATTTTCGATTGATTCACATTATACCCAATTCCTAAAGGATCTGACTCTAACCCAAGCAATGTATTAATTCTTTTTTGCTGATGTTTTTCGAGAATATTATGAAAAACATAATCAACAGAAAATGTAAAAACAATCGATCCATATAAAAAAAGCAAGAGAACAAAAACATGTTTAATCTTATGCTTAATGGCAAAAACTACATAAATGATACTTGAAACCCCTAATGAAACGAGAAAAATATAAACTTTCGAAATCTTTAATCCTAAGAAATAGTTGAGCCCAAGAAACAATGCTGTAGATAGCAAATAAACCAACAGTGCAATAGCAAATTGTTTACCCTTGCGATTTATAATCCAAAATATTGCTAAAGCAACAAATACAGATAGTATAATAATTGTTAATTTTTCAAAAACCAAAGCAAGTATAAAGAGTATTATTACTAATAATCCCAAAAAGAAAATACTTCCAGATAATCCCTCGCGAAATAAGACAATAGCAAAAGCAAAATACACTAAAGCAGAACCAGTATCATTCTGCATAAGAATTAATATTGCAGGAAGAAATATAATTCCTGCAATTCTGACATATGATTTTACAGTATTTATTTGCACATTGAAGGAGCTGACATAACGGGCTAGAGCCAAAGCTGTCGCAATTTTTGCAAATTCAGAGGGTTGAATCCTTATATTTCCTATTTCGAACCATGATGTTGCACCATGAACTTTTGTACCTAAAACTAATACAGCTAATAAGATTAAAATCATTCCACCATAAATGACATAAGCAAAAAAGGTGTAAAAATTTATATCAATAGTAAAAACAATAAATATGAGAATAAAGGCTGCAAAAATCCATATTAATTGTTTCCCATAGCGTTGCGAAAAGTCAAAGATACTTTGATGGTCATCGTTATATACGGCAGCATAAATATTTATCCACCCAAGAAAAACGAGTAAGAGATAAATAAAAACTGTTGTCCAGTCGATGTTATTCCAAATGTTGACTTTTCTTTGCATTTTTATTAATTAAATCACAGTTTAAGATATATTCTTCCCAATAAGGTTGTGAAATTGAATCATTTAGATATTTTTCAATCATTAATTTTGCCAAAGGAGCCGCCCACGTTCCACCAAATCCACCGTTCTCAATATAAACTGAAATTGCAATCTGTGGATTTTCTTTTGGAGCAAATGCAATAAAAATAGAATGATCTTCGCCATGAGGATTTTGAGCAGTACCAGTTTTTCCACAAACTATAATATTTTGAATTTGTGCGGTTCTTGCAGTACTTCCACTTCCTGGTTCTCCATTAACAGCTAATTCCATTCCGTGTATTACAGGACCAAAATATACAGAATCAATAGTAGTATAATTCTTTTTATAAAACTTTTGATCAAGTTTGTTATTCCCTTCAATTTCTTTAACAATATGAGGAATATAATAAAAGCCTCTATTGGCAACTGTAGCTGTCATGTTCGCCATTTGCAGTGGAGTAGTTCCAAGCTCACCCTGTCCAATTGCCAATGAAATTATATTTAACGATCTCCAGTTTTCAGTACGGTAAATTTTATCATAATATTCTTTAGTTGGTATCAAACCTTTTAATTCGGAAGTAATATCACTATTTAATGGTTGACCAAATCCAAAAGACATAACATGATTTCTCCAACTATCATAAGCCATTCGAACAGAAGGGTAGTTTCTATTATCAAGAATATTACGAAATACGTTGCAATAATATGTATTACATGAAATTTGAATAGATTGTGATAAATTTAATGGTGAATTATGAATATGGCATCCTAGTCTGAAATTTCCTGCATAGTATCCTCCCTGACAACCGTAAGTTGTATATTGACTAGTTACTCCTTCTTTTTGTCCAATTAAAGCATTTATAATTTTAAATGTTGAACCTGGAGGATATTGAGCCATAGTAGCTCTGTTAAAAAGTGGTTTAAGAGAGTCTACATTTAATTTATAATAATTATCGGCTCGAGAACGACCAACTAGAAGCTCAGGATTATATCCCGGCGATGATACTAAAGCTAAAATTTCTCCTGTTGAAGGTTCAATAGCTACAATACTTCCAATTTTATTCTGCATTAATTTCTCACCATATTTTTGCAGATTTATATCAATTGTCGAAATAATATTTGATCCAACTTCTGCTCTAACATCGAATTTACCGCTGTTAAACGAACCCTTTATCCTATTATGAACATCAACCATATAAATGTTAACACCTTTTTTCCCTCGTAAAAATTCTTCATACGACTGCTCTAACCCACTAACACCAATATAATCACCCTGAATATAATAGCTATTGTTTTCAATTATTTTATCATTTACCTCACCAACATATCCAATAACATGCGATGCATTTTGGTAAGTATATTTTCTCAATGTTCTTGGTTGAACAAAAAACCCGGGGAACTTGAACATTACTTCTTGCAACTGAGCATACGCGAGTGAAGAAACCTGTTTTAAAAATATGGATGGTTTGTATAAAGAATATGCTCTTGCTAGTTTAATAGTTTCATCGATATATTCTTTTGTAATTTCAAGTATAGAGCAGAATTCACTAGTATCAAAAGGTGCTAATTGTAATGGATTAACCATTATATCGTAAGTTGCTTCGTTGTATACAATCAGGTTCCCATTTCTGTCATAAATTAAACCTCTTGCAGGATATTGAGTTTCGTATCTCAAAACATTATTACTTGCAGTAAGTTTATATGAACTATCAACGACCTGTAATATAAATAATCTTACAATGTAGATCAAACCTACAAGAATAATTAGAAAACGTATTATATTTTTTCTACCGGCAAATGAATCCACAACTATAATCTGATTTATTAAAAACTATCTTCTTTTTTCTTTTCGATAAAAGTATTGTCCAATAATAATCATAGTTAAACTAAAAATTGAACTTAATATTACTCTTAATAATGTTGAGAAAAAATCGGAAAACCTAAATACTTCAATATAAAACAAAAAAGCATGATGAGCTATAACTAGAATAACAGCATATTTAAGGAACCAATTTATACCATAATATTTAACTGTTGGAAATGTTTCTGATTCATACCCTTCGCGTGGAGCAATAATTTTCAGAATAAATGGTCTTAAGAAAGCCAGAAATACAGTAGCAGATGTATGCATGCCTATTGTATTGGAAAACAGATCAATAGAAAACCCAAGAAAAAAACCAACAACCAATAATAGCCATTTTGGTGTATTAAACGGAAGAATTAAAATAAAAAGAATGTATATATAAGGATTAATATATCCACCTAACTGAATGTTATTAAAAAGAAATATCTGTAATGCAACAAGAACTACAAAATTTATTATATAACGTGGAATAGCTTTCATCTTTCTATTGGGTTTGTTCTTCTAATTCAATTTTTTCTTTCTGAAGCAAATCACGAACAACATATACGTTTTTCAATTTTTTAAAATCAACCGATAGTTTCACTTTTATTTCATAAAAACTACCTGTTTTTTCTTCAAAATCGCTAATATATCCAATAACTATTCCTTCGGGATATATTGATGAAAATCCACTTGTGATAATTGTGTCACCAATTTGAACATCAGCATGTAATGGGATTTCTTTTAATGTAGCGTACCGATAGTTTGTTCCATCCCAACTTAATGAACCAAAAAAATCATTTTTCTTAATTTTTGAACTTATTTTAAAATCAAAATTCAGCAATGATATTACTGTTGAGTAGTTACGAGAAACACCTTTGACAATTCCAACAACGCCATCTTGTGAAATAATTGCCATTTCAGGTTTTATTCCACTGGCATAACCTTTATTCAAGGTTAAGAAATTATGTTTTTTCGATATTGAATTATTAACTACCTGAGCAGTTATATAGGTATATTGTTGATTTGTTAACGAATCAACAATGTTCCCATAAATATCTCTGTTCTTATTAATACTTGATTCAAGTAAGTTCAACAAACGGATATTTTCTTCGGCTAGTTTCTTATTTTCTTCTTCAAGTGATAAATATTGCTTAACATTTGAAATACGGGAATAATATCTACCCGAGAATTGCCTTGAAAAATTTACAACACTAGATTGTTGATAATTATTATTATTTACTAATAAGATAAAAGAAAAAACTTCGATAAGTATAAATAAAAGAAGAAAATGAATACGTAATAAAAAATCAAAAAAACTTCTCATAATACTTCAACTTATCGAAAATAAAAATTATCTCATTAAGAATGTAAATTTATCAACATTTTTAAGTGCAATACCAGTTCCTCTTGCAACAGCATGTAAAGGATCTTCAGCTACTCTAAAGGTAATACCAATTTTATCGGTAAGTCTTTTGTCTAATCCACGCATTAAAGCACCACCACCTGCAAGATAAACACCTTCGTTAACGATATCAGCATAAAGTTCAGGAGGAGTTTGTTCAAGAACTCCCAAAATTGCTGTTTCCACTTTCGAAAATGATTTATCAAGGCAATGTGAAATTTCCTGATATGAAACAGGTATTTCAACAGGCATTGCTGTCATTAGATTTGGACCGCGAACGATATAATCTTCTGGTGGAGATTCAAGTTCAGGTAAACATGAACCCACATTTATTTTAATGTCTTCGGCAGTACGTTCGCCAACTTTAATATTGTGTTGATGACGCATATAAGCCTGTATATCAGCAGTAAATGCATCACCGGCAATACGAATAGATTTATTACAAACTATTCCACCTAATGCAATAACGGCAACCTCTGTAGTACCACCACCAATATCAACAACCATGCTTCCTTTAGGAGCTTCAACATCGAGTCCAATACCGATTGCAGCAGCCATAGGCTCGTATATCATGTAAACATCACGTCCTCCGGCATGTTCAGATGAATCACGAACGGCTCTCATTTCTACTTCGGTACTTCCCGATGGAATACATACAACCATTCTTAATGATGGTGCAAACAATTGAGGTTTGCTATTTATCATTTTTATCATTCCTCTAATCATAAGTTCTGCAGCATTAAAATCTGCAATAACACCATCTTTTAAAGGTCTGATAGTACGAATATTAACGTGAGTTTTACCATGCATCTGACGTGCCTGATTTCCTATTGCTATCAGCTTACCTGTAAGCTGATCAACAGCAACTATTGATGGTTCATCAACGACAATCTTGTCGTTATGAATTATAATGGTATTAGCTGTTCCCAAATCAATGGCTAATTCCTGTGTGAAAAATGAAAACAATCCCATTCTGATCTATTATTAAGTTATTTATTATTAATGTTTAAAATGTCGTGTTCCTGTTAATACCATTGAAATATTATGCAAATCACAATAATCAATAGAATCTTTATCTTTTACTGATCCCCCGGGCTGAATTACTGAAACAATTCCTGCATTATCTGCAATC
Source organism: Bacteroidetes bacterium GWA2_31_9b (assembly GCA_001769005.1). Lineage (GTDB taxonomy): Bacteria > Bacteroidota > Bacteroidia > Bacteroidales > UBA12077 > UBA12077. Next base: position 16,173 of record MENE01000093.1, read on the forward strand.
TCAACACAATCGGCAAATGGAAAAAATGCATCAGATGCCATTACAGCTCCTTTTAGATCAAATCCAAACTGATTTGCTTTGTCAATTGCCTGTTTTAATGCATCAACACGAGATGTTTGCCCAACTCCACTAGCACACAATTGTTTATTCTTTGCTAAAATAATTGTGTTTGATTTTGAATGTTTAACCAGTTTATTAGCAAATATCAAATCAACAATTTCTTCTTTTGTAGGATTTTTCTTTGTTGAAACATTCAAATCTTTTTCAGTTTCCATTTTAATATCCCTATCTTGAATCAATGCCCCATTAAGTAACGATCTGAACTGAGTTTCAGGGAATTTATGCAATTTCTGAATAAGTATAATTCTGTTTTTCTTTTCTTTTAAAATTTCAAGCGCTTCAGCATGATATGAAGGAGCAATAATTACTTCAAAAAATAATTTATTAATCTCTTCAGCTGTAGTTTTATCAATTTGCTTATTTGTAATAAGAATGCCACCAAAAGCTGATATTGGGTCACCTGCTAATGCTCCCAGCCATGCTTCTGTAAGATTTTCACGTGAGGCTAATCCGCATGCATTATTGTGTTTTAAAATGGCAAATGTAGTTTCTGTAAACTCAGAAATGAGTTGAACCGCTGCTTCAATATCAAGTAAATTATTATAAGAAATTTGTTTACCATGCAATTGATCAAAAACTTCGGTTAAATTACCAAAGAAAAATCCCTTTTGATGTGGATTTTCTCCATATCGTAATTCTTCTCCATGAATTATACTTTGTTTAAATACCGGTTTTTTAAAATCCTTATTAAAATAATTAAATATTGCAGTATCATAGCGTGATGAAACATTAAACGCTTCGAGAGCAAATTTCTTTCTATCGTTTAAATCTGTTTTACCTTGTTTTAACTCAAGTAGATCAATAAATTCCAAATACATATCTTTTGATGGAACAATAAGTGTATCGTTAAAATTTTTTGCTGTTGCACGAATTAATGAAATTCCTCCAATGTCAATTTTTTCAATTATATCTTGTTCATTGGCTCCTGATGCAACAGTTGCTTCAAAAGGGTACAAATCAACAATAACTAAATCAATTTCAGGGATTTGATATTCTTGAATTTGTTTTTTATCAAATTCGTTATTTCTTCGGGAAAGTATTCCACCAAAAATTTTAGGATGTAAAGTTTTAACGCGGCCACCTAATATTGAGGGGTAATTGGTAACATCTTCAACAGCTGTAACGGGAATTCCTAATTTTTCAATAAAGTCTTTTGTTCCACCAGTTGAAAATAATTTAACTTGTAATTTATTTAGATTTTTTATTATGGATTCTAAATTTGTTTTGTCATAAACCGATATAAGCGCTGATTTTATTTGCTTTAATTCACTCATTTATGCATACTTGTTTATTTTCTTCTATAATTATTTTAATCCTGTCAAAATTAATTTGTTTTATCGATAAGTCGTTAACTATTATAAGATTTTATTGGAGAAACTTAAATTTTTATAATTGTTCGAAAATATAAATAATACATCAAAAAAAAAATTAGGTTGTGTATATTTGTTAAAAATATTTTATACCCAAAAAATGAGCATATTAAATCTGATAAAAGAAAGTTTTTTGTTTGCCATTAATGCATTAAAAGTTAATCGATTAAGAACTATACTAACCCTTTTGGGTATAACTATTGGAATTTTTGCAATCATCTCAGTTTTTACAATACTCGATTCATTAGAAAATACTATTCGTAATAGTTTCTCATCATTAGGCGACGATATTGTATATGTTCAAAAGTGGCCATGGACTCCACCTCCAGGAGGAGAATATGAGTGGTGGGAATATTTAAAACGACCAGTTCCATCTATTAAAGAGTTTGAACAAATAAAAAAACGTTCAGAAAAAGCAGAAGCAGCAAATTTTGCAGTATCTACATTACGCAGTGTGAAGTATAAAAACAAAACAGCCGAGAATGTAATAATTTGGGCAAACTCACACGAATTTGAAAAACTCAGATCATTTGAACTAGCTAAGGGGCGTTATTTTACTCCATTTGAATCGACAGCCGGCAAAAACATTTGTTTGATTGGTTACGAAGTGGCTACGAATTTATTTAAGGGAATAGATCCTATTGGGAAAGAGATAAAAATTCAAGGACGAAAATTAACTGTTATTGGAGTAATCCAAAAAGAAGGAAAAGACATTCTGGGAGGAGGAGGATCTCTCGACGAAATGGTTGTTATTCCTGTTATTTATGCAAAGAACCTAATGGACATAAAAAGCGAAAATGTTAATCCGATGATAATGGTAAAAGCTAAACCAGGAGTAACGATTTCGGAATTAAACGATGAATTAAAAAGTATAATTCGATCAACACGAACTCTAAATCCAAAAGAAAAAGACGATTTTGCCATAAATCAATCAAGTATGATTACATCGAGCCTCGATCAGATTTTTGCTGTTATAAACTTTGCAGGATGGTTAATCGGTGGGTTTTCAATTCTTGTTGGTGGATTTGGTATTGCAAATATAATGTTTGTTTCTGTTAAAGAGCGTACGAATATTATTGGTATTCAAAAAGCATTAGGTGCCAAAAAGTCTTTTATATTATTTCAGTTTTTATTTGAATCGGTATTGTTATCACTTGTAGGAGGTTCTATTGGATTACTTATGATATTTTTTGGAAGTTTATATGCAAATACTAAAACAGAGCTTGATATTGTTCTCACCTTTGGGAATATAATTTTAGGATTATCAATTTCGGCTGTTATTGGAATTATTTCAGGTTATGCTCCTGCCCGAACGGCTGCTAAATTAAATCCTGTTGAAGCCATAAACACAACTTTCTAAATAATTGGGTAATCATGTTAAAATCAAGTTAAAAAATCGCTATTTAAAGATTATTTAAAGTTGATTTGTATATTTGTAAAAAATTATAAAAATATTAACCTATTAAAAATCATTATCCTATGTTTAAAAAAATATTTGGAGTTTTAGCAATTGCTGTTTTACTATATTCTTGTGGAACAAAACAAACAGAATCTACTGTTGAAAAAGTAAATGTTGAAACTTTAATGGCAAGTATCGATAATTATATTGATAAAGATGTTGTTGTTTCTGGTACAGTTAGTCATGTTTGCGCTCATGGTGGCAAACGATTGTTTTTAATTGCTGAAAATCCTGATCTCGCTATAAAAGTAATTCCAACCGAAGAACTTGGAGTATTTAATAAAGATGTTGAGGGAAGTTCTGTAAATATTTATGGAAAAGTTAAAGAACTTAGGATTGACGATGCTTATATTGCGAATATGGAAACAGAAATGAAAGAAGGAGTTGAATCTGAAGCTGCACATACTCATGATGGAGAACATAACATAGAACATAAAACTGTTGAACTAGATAGTGCACAAATTCAAAAAATTACTGATTTGAGAAGTGAGGTTGCCGAATCAGGTAAAGGATACATTTCACAATACTGGATTGAATGTAATAAAATTGAAACAGTTGAAATTCCTGCTGAAGAAACTGTTAATGAAGTTTCAGAAGAAATTGAAACAGAAGAAAAAACAGTAGAAGCTGAAAAATAAAATTCAAAATTTATACTTTTAGTCCGGGAAACAAAAAATGTTTTTCGGACTTTTTTTTAAATAGAGAACCAATGAAAATAAGAAAATTAAACAGAGATCTGCATCGCGATTTAGGATATATCTTTTTTGCAATGACAGTAATATACGGACTTTCGGGGATTGCATTAAATCATATTGATGACTGGAATCCAAATTATATTATTCGAAGTAAAGAGATTTCTGCAACTATTTCAACTGTTGATTTTAAAAGCTTGAAACGCGAAAATGTTATTTCCTTGTTAAATGAAGTTGCTCCAGGCGAAAAATATAAAAACCACTATTTTCCTGAAGAAGGAACACTAAAAATTTTTATTAAAGACGGAAGTATTCAACTCGATACCCAAACAGGACAAGGAAAACTTGAAACATCGAAGCGAAGAGCAATCTTTCATCAGTTCAATTACCTGCATTACAATCCACGAAAATGGTGGACAATTGTTTCCGATATTTTTGCTGGTTCACTCATACTATTAGCATTTACGGGTTTGTTTGTGCTAAAAGGTAAAAATGGAATAACCGGCAGAGGTGCATGGTTAACATCTGTTGGAATAATTGTTCCTTTAATTTTTTTGCTACTTTATTATTGGAATGTTTTTTAATTTTAAAATATTGCAAAGAAAGCTCGTCCAATCATAAAATAAATAAAAATACCAATTATATCATTCGAAGTAGTTATAAATGGTCCGGTTGCCAACGCTGGGTCAATCTTTATTCTATGTAACAGCAATGGAATAATTGTACCAAACATTGATGCAAAAATAATAATAGAGAATAAGGCTACACTCACTGTCATTGTTAATGCAAACGAATCACTAAAAAAATAATTAAACATAAATAAAACAGTAGAAAGAATTATTGCATTTAATCCGGAAACCGAGAGTTCTTTAAAAAGTTTTTTAGTAATGCTTTCTAATCCAAGTGAATTACTGGCAATAGCTTGTACAATAATTGAAGAAGACTGAACCCCTGCATTACCTCCCATTGCCGCAATTAATGGAATAAAGAATGCCAATTGAGGAAACATTCCTAAATCCACTTCATAATTTCCAATTACTTTTGATCCGAGAATTTCTCCAAACAAACCTATAAATAACCATGGAATACGTGCACGTGTTAATAACCAGGCACTATCGGTATGCTCAACATCGGTTGTTATACCAGATGCTAATTGATAATCGCGTTCAGCCTCTTCACGCATAACATCCACCACATCATCAATTGTAATTCTTCCCAGCAATCTTCCTAAAGCATCAACAACAGGTAAAGCTACAAGGTTATATTTCTCCATTATATTTGCTACTTCTTCCGATTTGGTGTCGGTTTTAACTGATATGATATCGGTATTTAAAATATTTTTTATACTTGCATTTGTAGATGCAAGCAACATTCTTTTTAAAGATAATGTTCCTTTTAAAATATTATTATCATCAATCACATAAACATAATATACCTCATCCATTTCGGCTGCTTGCTTTCTCATTTCTCTCAAACAGGTTGGCATAGTCCAGTTTTCATTCACTGTAATAAGCTCTTTTGCCATTAACCCTCCGGCAGTATCTTCGTCATAATTTAGAAGATCAACAATATCTCCGGCTTGATCAAGGTCTTCAATAAAAGAAATTACTTCTTCTTGTTTTTCGTCTGAAAACTCACCAATCACATCAGCAGCATCATCGGAATC
>MENE01000093.1:21505-26518 GCA_001769005.1 Bacteroidetes bacterium GWA2_31_9b
TAAATTCACTAGGTAGTGATGAAAGAAACTGTTCACGATCATCTTCTTCAAGCTCGATCATAACATCTGCAGCCGTTTCACCATCGAGCAACACATGGAGATATTTTGCTTCTTCAATATCCAACTCATCGTAAATCTCTGCAATATCGGCCGGATGGAGATCTTTCACCATATCTAAAGCGGCAACTTCTTCTTTATTATCAATGTGAATACGAAGTTTATCGATAAATTCGCGCGTTAATTCAAATTGCATAATCTGATTTTTAAATGGTATTGCTACTTATTGTTTTTATCAATATAATTTGTGAGATAAATAAATTCATCAACACTTAACTGCTCTGGTCGCATATTAAATATCTCGTCGATAACTTGTATATTTTGTAAAATACTTTTTAACGAGTTTCGTAAAGTTTTACGACGTTGGTTAAATCCTAATTTAACAATTTTAAAAAACAACTCTTCATTGCAATCTAAAGTTTTACGATTGTTTCTTTTTAAATGAATTACAGCCGAGTTCACTTTTGGCGGAGGATTAAATACTGTTGGCCCTACAGTAAACAAATATTCAATATCGTAAAATGCCTGTAAGAAAACACTCAAAATTCCATATGTTTTATTTCCGTGTGATGCTTTAATTCTATCGGCCACTTCTTTCTGAATCATACAAACAACATCTAAAACCAAATCGTGATTTTCGAGTACTTTAAAAAATATCTGGCTCGAAATATTGTATGGGAAATTTCCAATTATTGTTATCGGATTTTGAAAATAATCCTTAATATCAATTTTTAAAAAATTTGCCAACAAAAGCTTTTCATTTAGGTTTGGGAATTCAACTTTTAAAAATTCATACGCTTCCGGATCAATCTCAACAGCATAAAAATCAAACTCAGGATTATCAACTAAAAGAGCTGTAAGCACACCTGTTCCCGGGCCAATTTCAAGTACTGTTTTTTGTGGACATTGTTCAAGTGCAGCAACAATTTTTCGGGCAATATTCTGATCTTTCAAAAAATGCTGACCTAAACTTTTTTTGGGGCGAACGTAGTTCATATAAATAATTATGAATTATGAGTTATAAAATATGAATTCAAAATTCAGAATTCAGCAACCAGAAACCAGTAACAGTAACTAATTTTTGTAAAGATCGAAAAACTTATGCCAAAATCAAATAATTGGTATCTTTGATACATTATATTTTAAAGTATTTATGAACCCAAAGTATATCAAAGCCCTTTTTATTGTAACCATATTTATTTTATCTTATGGTTTTATCGCATATAAAATATTTCATTTTAACGAACTTAAATACTTCAGTTTAACTTCTTTTTTCACACATACTGAGAATCTAATATATTTCATTTTTGTAATTTTTTTAATGATTTTAAATTGGAATATTGAAGCTTTGAAATGGCAAAAACTTATTCGTAAAATACAACCTATTACATATTTAAAAGCACTTATTGCAATTTTTGCAGGAATAACATTAGGTGTTTTTACACCCAATCGGATTGGTGAAATTGGTGGAAGAATTTATTTTATGGACAGGGGAAAAAAAACTTACGGGGTTTTAGCTACTAGTATTGGAAGTTATGCTCAGTTTACTATTACAATAGCAATGGGACTTATTGGAATTTTTTTATTCATTCTTTTTTTTCCAGATTTATTTTACAAAACTTATTTCTTAAACAAACTAACTACTTCTATATTAATTATCATTTTATGTTTTCTGTTCTGGAGTTTTTATAATATTAAGCGAATTCGCCCCATTTTATTAAAATTACCTATGCTAAAAAGCAAATCGGAACAGATTGAGTATTTATCGTACGAAACAGGAAAATCATTATCCATTATTTTGTTATTGAGTATTCTGCGATATATCGTATTTTTTATTCAGTTTTTTCTGCTCCTAAAAATGTTTGGAGTTGATATTGATATAATCCAAGCTATAATTTCTATAACACTAACCTTTTTATTCCTGACAATTATTCCAACAACAACACTTGTTGAGTTGGGCGTTAGGGGTTCTCTGGCTATTTTTTTTATTGGGATTTTTTCAATTAACACATTAGGAATTGTTTTGGCATCGATATTCATTTGGATAATCAACATTGCTATTCCGGCAATTGTAGGTTCGTTTTTTTTATTAAAAACTTTAAGAACCAATAAACCAATTTCAATTTAAGTTGTTACTTTATAAACAAAAAGAAAAGCTAAATGGATAATAAAAAACTTTTGAAAATCGCATTTCTGTTAAGTATACTAACCATCGTTTACAATATTGCCGAAGGAATTATTTCAATTTATTTTGGAATTGATGACGAAGCACTATCACTATTAGGTTTTGGTACCGATAGTTTTGTTGAAGTAATTTCAGGAATTGGAATTGCCCACATGTTAATACGTATGAGGTATTCAAAAGTAAACCAACGCGATATATTCGAAAGGCAGGCTTTACGTATTACCGGATTTGGTTTTTATATTTTAACCCTAGGTATTCTAGTTGGAGTAATTTACAATGTTGTAAAAGGTACAAAACCCGAAACTACATTGCCCGGAATAATTATTGCTTCTATTTCAATACTCACCATGTATTTTTTAATGCATTATAAATTAAAAATAGGAAAAGCATTAGATTCTGATGCTATAATATCTGATGCAAATTGCACTAAATCGTGTTTGTATTTATCAATTGTATTGCTACTTAGCAGTGGGTTGTATGCAATTTTTCAAATAGGATATATTGATAGTATTGGTTCTTTAGCCATTGCATGGTTTACATTTAAAGAAGGACGTGAATCTTTCGAAAAAGCAAAAAGCAACAAACTCAGTTGTGGTTGTAATGGAGATTGCCATAAATAATCTGTTTATTTTTCTTTATTTTCGTTTATTTTATTGCAGATTGAATGTATCAGATGAATATCGGTTTCGCCTAATATCATGAGCCGTTCCATTATTCGATTGTATATTGTGGAATCCGGAACAAATCCAATTTGTGAAAGTATTGTTTCAACTTTAGCTTTTAATGCAACTAAGCTTTCTTCATCTTTTTCTTCCTCATCTTTTATTGGTTTAATCTCCAGCAACGACAAGTTGTAAGCATATGTCATAACCGATTGAGCCAAATTTAGCGAAGGATAGGTTGTTTTCATAGGCACACTAGAAACCGTATGACAAATTGATAATTCATCGTTTGTAAGGCCGCTTTCTTCGCGACCAAAAACAATAGCCAGACTTTTAATTGTTGATGCTTTGTGTTGTATTAACTCGTTTAGCTTATTTACAGGATAATAGTCCTGATTTACTCTGCGCTTTTTAGCAGTTGTTCCAATAACCCAATCGATATCGGAAACGGCTTCTTTTAATGATTTGTAAACTTTTGCATTGTCAAGAATCTCATTCGATGCATGTGCAAGCCATCGAGCCTCATCGGCTAAATGTTTGGTTGTATTTACCAAACGGAGAGAACTGAAACCCATTGTTTTAATAGCACGGGCTGCAGCTCCAATGTTTTCAGGAACTGCCGGTTCTACGAGTATGAAATGTATTTCAATCAAAATTTAATTATTTTTTATTATTCACAGAACATAATTTTCTTGAAAACTCTTTCCAAATATCAATATGAAATTTATAGCTCCCATGTTTACTAATAACTTCATATCCAGAAACCAATGAATCATTATTGGATTTCTTATATTTTACTTCCGTGTTATACATAAATGTTCCTTCGGGATGAAACTGAATCCCTAATACATTCGGGAATTTTTTGTGACTTATTGCTTCAACTATTTTGCCATCAACAGATGTTGCAATAATTTGGAAGTCTTTCCCTAACTTTTCAATTGCCTGATGGTGATTGCTATATACCAGTGGTGAAATCTCTGTTTTTTCATTCCCAATAATTGGTTGAGATTCAATAATTTTAATTTCGTGAAAACTCCCAGGAAATAAATCTTCATCAATTGAAATGTTGGTGTTGTAATTTCTATGCTGCACATTTGCATCAGCTTTTAATATCTGCTCTACAGTATTATATTGATACAGTTCAGAAGGAATATCCTGAATCATTGTTCCTCCCGATGCAATATTCATGGTTTGCATTCCCAGGCAAATTCCATAAACTGTGTATTCCGGATTCGATTCGAGAAGTGGTTTAAACCCAGTATTTTGATTCCCTCCAAGCAAATGAAAAAGAAACGAAGCTTCGAAATAATGCCTGTAAGGATCTAAAATTTCTGTTTTCAATTCGGTTTCTTCATTATAAATAGCAGGAGGAATGTCTGGTCCACCAAAAAAGAGAATTCCATTACTTTGGTTGAATAGTTCGTTAAATATTTCGGAGCAATTGTTTGTTTGATAAAGACTTTCTGGAGAAATATCTTCATTTATTTTTCTAAGTTGAATAAACTTGATCCCTTTGTTTTTAAGATATTCGTTAGATTGTGAATAATCATAAATTTCTTTTTTGTGATAAAGGCCTATTATCTCAAGATTATCAATAGAAACAATTTTATTTTCAATAAGGTAATTAAATAGCGTTAAATTATATTCGGTTGGATGGACCAGTATCAGCTTTGTTATTTGTTTATCTGATGATTCTGATACCTGTGAAAAACTACTTATAACAATTAAGTTTAGTAATATGCCAATAAAAATCTTCTTCATTCCATTTTGTTTTAAGATTTTAAAGATATAAAAAATCCCTGTTAATTTTTTTGAGATCAACAGGGATAAAACAAATATTTAATACTTTACTAATTAATAATTTTAGGAATTCCAACATAATACAAATCGAATCCTCCTTTACCTCCGGGTCTGTTTGAAGAAAAAATCATCAGATCGTTTTCATAGTTATTATCATACATTGTAATTGGTCGGTATTCATCATACTCAGTGTTTATTGTTGGCCCAAAATTTACAGGAGTAGTCCATAAATTATTTTTCAATTTTGAATAATACAAGTCGTATCCACCATAACCGCCTGATTTATTAGATGTAAAAACCATTAAATCG
>MENE01000094.1 GCA_001769005.1 Bacteroidetes bacterium GWA2_31_9b
AGAGTTGCTCCCACTTATAAATGTTAGAACTCCTCCTACAAGTATTATAGGAACAGATGAATTCGATTTATTTATAGAATCGAATAAACTTGAAGAAACAATATTTAATGAAACGGATTATACAGTACTTCGTAAAGTTTTTTTACAAGCAGAGCTATCTTATACATTAAAGAAGAGACTAAAAATTTATCTTGAACTCTTTACAAAACCATTAGCAATAAGGTCGTCAAGTTTATTCGAAGATAGTATTAATCAACCATTTTCGGGTATATTCGAAACCTATATTCTACCAAATAACAATCCAGATTTTGATATCCGATTACAACAAACCATGGATGCAATTAAACTTGTATACGCTTCAATCTATTCAAATAATTCGCGAAATTATTTTAAAGCTATTGATCACAAGGTAGAAGAAGAAAAAATGGCTATTATTCTGCAGGAAGTAGTAGGTAATCAGTTCGATGGATGTTATTACCCACATATTAGCGGAACAGCCCAGTCTCATAATTTTTACCCCGTTGCACATATGAAACCCGACGAAGGTTTTGCTGTTGCAGCTGTAGGATTAGGACAATATGTTGTTGAAGGAGAAAAGGCATTTCGCTTTTCACCAAGTTATCCTGATTTAGAGATTGTATCTTCGCAAGACTTATTTAAAAGCTCTCAGGTTCATTTTTATGCAGTAGATCTTAAAAAAGAAAACCTTAATTTACTCGATGGTGAAGATGCAGGTTTAATAAAACTCGATATAAGTGAGGCAGAAAAACCCAATACGCTAAAACACCTGGCTTCAGTTTACGATCCAATTAACGATCGTATAAATCCTGGTCTCGATACCAATGGGCCACGAATAGTAAACTTTGCCAATATTTTAAAATTCGAATATATCCCTTTTGCAAAAACAATAAATATTATTCTCGATGTTGTTAAAGAAGCACTTGGTTCTCCGGTAGAAATAGAATTTGCTGTTGATCTCACAAAAGATAAAAGCGGTCTTGCATCATTTTATCTTTTACAAATAAAACCTTTAGTAGGGAATGACGAAGATTATATTGTTGATATTGAAAATATTAGCAAGGATAAAATTATTCTCTATTCAGAAAGAACAATGGGTAATGGAAAAATTCAAAATATTACTGATATAATTTATGTTATACCTGAGAAATTTGATAATACCCAAACATTTGAAATGGCTACTGAAATTGAAAAATTAAATTCGAAAATGCAGAATGAAGGCAAACAGTATATTTTAATTGGCCCCGGAAGATGGGGTACCCGAGACAAATTTATTGGGATTCCTGTTGTATGGCCCCAAATTTCAAATGCAAAAGTAATTGTTGAAATAAGCCTTGAAGATTTTCCTTTAGATGCATCTCTTGGTTCTCATTTTTTTCATAATGTAACCTCTATGAATGTTGGTTATTTTTCTGTTAATCATCGTTTTATTAAAGATTTTATTACATGGGATATAATTAATAATCAAAAAATAATTGAAGAAACAAAGTACTTTAAACACATTCGTTTTAATAAACCAGTTACTATAACTATGGATGGCCGAAAACGAATATCTGCAATAACATTAAATAATTAAATCAGACTACTTTATACTATGAGTTTCTATACCAATCAGCAAGACAATTTACGCATTGATTTTAACGACACTTCGTTTAATTTATTGATGCAACGTCGTATTCACAAAGTATTATTAATATCAAGTAGTTATGACTCCTTCATGCTTGAAGAAGATGGTCGTATTGATGAACAGATTTTTAACGAATACGTGTCTTTAAATCTGCGTTACCCGCCAATTTTCATATTAGCAAATACTACTGAAAAAGCATTCGAAATATTGCGAACCGAAAATATCGATTTAGTAATTAGTATGCTTCGAATTGGTGGTAATGATACATTTAGCTTTGCAGGCGAAATAAAAAAACTATATCCATCAATTCCTATTGTGGTTCTTACTCATTTCTCACGAGAAGTATCAATGCGATTGGAGAGAGAAGATTTAACAGCTATTGATTATGTTTTTTGTTGGCTCGGAAATGCCGATTTATTATTAGCAATAATAAAACTGATTGAAGATAGAATGAATGTGAATTACGATGTTGAGGTAGTTGGCGTTCAGACTATTCTACTTGTTGAAGATTCAATCCGCTATATATCATCCTACTTGCCTAATATTTATAAAATAATATTCTTACAGTCGAAAGAATACATGCGAGAAGCACTTAATGAACATCAACAAATGCTTCGAATGCGTGGCCGGCCTAAAATTTTATTAGCAACCAATTACGAACAGGCTATTGAATTGTACGAAAAATACAGATTCAACATGTTAGGAATTATTTCTGATATTACATATAAACGAAAAGGTGTAAAAGATAAGCTTGCAGGAATAAAACTTTGTCAAAAAGTACGCGAAGATGATGAATTTATGCCCTTCTTGCTTCAGTCGTCAGAAATGGAAAACAAGAAATATGCCGATGAATTAAATGTTGGGTTTATTCACAAATACTCTAAAACATTATCAATAGAGCTAAGAAACTATATTATTAAGCAATTTGCCTTTGGAGAATTTATTTTTCGCGATCCGGTAACATTAAAACCAATAGGTCATGCTTCCGATTTACAATCATTACAACATTTAATTCTTACTATTCCTGATAATTCTCTTGAATATCATGCCAGTCGAAATGATTTATCGAAGTGGTTAAATGCACGTGCAGTTTTTCCAATTGCTCAATTATTTAAATATCTAACCCTGGGTGATTTTAAAAACCTGAAAGAAGCTCGTACATATATTTATAAAGCAATATCTAGTTACCGAATGAGCAAAGGAAGAGGTGTAATTGCAAAATTCGATAAAAACAGTTTCGACGAATATCTTATTTTCTCTCGTATTGGTGATGGTTCTATTGGAGGTAAAGCCCGTGGACTAGCTTTTGTAAATTCAATAATCAAGAAGTACAACATTTTCAATAAATTCCCAGGCATTATTGTTACTATTCCACGAACAGTTGTATTGAGCACTGATATTTTCGATGAGTTTATGGAAGAAAACGATTTATATAAAATCGGAATGTCTGACAGAACTGATGAGGATATACTGGATCAATTTGTACAAGCAAAACTTCCTAGTCGTGTTTATCAGGATTTATACGCATTTATTTCTGTAATTCAGAATCCAATTGCTATACGCTCATCATCCAAGCTTGAAGACTCACATTATCAACCTTTTGCAGGCATTTATTCAACCTATATGATTCCAAAAACTGAAAATGGAACTCTTATGATTAAAATGCTTTCCGATGCAATTAAATGTGTTTATGCTTCAGTATACTTCAAAGGAAGTAAAGCATATATGGCTGCAACATCAAATGTTATTGATGAAGAGAAAATGGGAATTATTTTACAGGAAGTTTGCGGTACTCAGTTTGGTAATAAATTTTACCCAACCATTTCAGGTGTTGCTCGTTCAATTAATTTTTACCCTATTGATCCTGAAAAGCACGACGATGGGATAGCAAATATTGCATACGGACTAGGTAAACAAATTGTTGATGGAGGAGTTTCGCTTCGATTTTCGCCAAAATATCCAAAAAAAATATTACAACTATCATCGCCTGAGCTTGCTATGAAAGATACTCAGAAATTCTTTTATGCTCTTGATATGTGTCCAACAAAATTTATTCCTTCGGTTGACGATGGTATAAATCTTATAAAATATGAAATTAAAGATGCTGAAAATGATTCATCACTACGATTTGCAGCATCTACCTTTGATTTTGAAAATCATGTACTTCGCGATGGTATTATTTACGAGGGGAAAAGAGTAATTACATTTGCCAATATACTTAAAAATGATGTTTTCCCTTTAGCCGACATTTTAAAGACCATACTTGAAGTTGGACAAAAAGAAATGAGTAATCCAATAGAAATTGAATTTGCAGTTGATTTAAATGTTGAAAAAGGGGAACCTTTTGTATTTAATTTCTTACAGATTCGCCCTATTGTTGATAACGATCAAACCACAAATTTTAATTTAAATAATATAAATAAGGAAGATACACTTATTTATTGCGAATCGGCTTTGGGAAATGGCAGAATTGATGATATTTTCGATTTTGTATATGTTAAACCCGAATCATTTAAATCACTTGAAAGTGATCAAATTGCACATGAAATTGGACAATTAAATGATCGATTTGTTAAAGAAAAGAAAAATTATGTTTTGGTTGGACCAGGCCGATGGGGTTCTAGCGATCCAAACTTAGGAATCCCTGTAAAATGGGCTCATATTTCACAAGCACGTGTTATTGTTGAAAGTGGATTAGAAAACTATAGAATAGATCCAAGTCAGGGCACACATTTTTTTCAGAATCTAACATCATTTCGGGTAGGTTACTTTACAATAAACCCATATATAAACGATGGATTTTTAAATTTAGATTATTTAAATGAATATGCACCATATATGGAAAACAAATATTTGCGACATATTCGATTCGAAAATCCTATTCAGGTTCAAATTGATGGTAAAAACAATAAAGGAGTAATTTTAAAATCTAATAAATAATAATTTGATTAATTTTAGATTGAAATAACATTATAAAATTCCTAGCAAATATTTAAAATGAAAACAAAATTATTTTTAGCCGTAGCTATTATTTTAATTGTATTTCTTTATACAGCAAAAATATTTGCTCAAGTTTCAGTAAATGAATGCAAAGTATTATTAAACGAAATATCAGGTTCGTATGATGGGTCATGCAAAGATGGACTTGCTCATGGCAAAGGTATTGCTAAAGGAATTGATACATATGAAGGGAAATTTAAAAATGGTTTGCCTGATGGAAAAGGAAAATATATCTGGGCAAATGGCGATTTTTTTGATGGATATTTTAAGGTAGGTAAGAAAAATGGTGAAGGTATTTTATATACAAATACTGGTAAAAATAAATTAAGAGGAATTTGGAAAGATGATGAATTTATTAAAGAAATTGAAGAACCGCTATACCAAATTCTACAAACCCAGAGTGTAACGAGTGTTTCTATTTTAGAAAAACAAGGCGGAATTTCTAATACCATCGAGTTGGTTTTTAATAGAAATGGACAAGAAATGCGTTATATTAACACATTAATGTTGTCTTCTTCAACTGGAAGCTCTAAAGAATCTCAATCATTTAGTGGTTTTGAAAATGCTTTCTTCCCTTTTGAAGGTACTGTTGAATTCGTGGCAATGAATAAATTAAATACTGTATCAATTAGATATAAAGTTAAATTTAGAATTAATAAAGAAGGATCATGGAAAGTTATTATTAAATACTAATCAAATTTCCATCTATTATGAATAAATTTTAAATACTCAAATTCATTGATACAGTAGAATATATTTAATTAATATTCAAAGAATTATAAATCTTAATAGCCAACAAATTAAAGAATACAAATATTTATTTTAATTCTAGGTTTAACTTTTATTTTTTAACTTAAATCAAATAAAAAAATAAAAATATTGTTTATTTTTTTAGGATTCTTTTCTATTCGAACGCAACTAAGTACCAATTAAAATCATCTGTAAATAAAAATAAACAAAAACTTATATGAAAACATTAACAATTTTAGGTTTCCCATTAATATTTGGACTACTAATCCTATTTACTGTCCCATTTCAAAGTTGCGATCCTGATGATAAAGATGAATGTGATACATGTCAAATAGTATATAAACCCAATATTTACATTTACCCAAAAGAAAATTTACAATTGACCGTAAGTTTAAATTTTCCAAAAGGTGGAAAGATTATAAAATCAATACCCGAATATGAATCTGGCTGGAATATTACAGTTGATAATAATGGGTTTATTGATAAAACATATAACTATTTGTTTTATGAGAGCAAACAACCTGATATTTGGCAACATAACGAAGGTTGGGTTGTTAAAAAAACAAATCTAAAAGATTTTTTTAGTAAAAACATGACCACTTACGGATTTCAAGGTAGAGAAATTCAAGATTTTATTGAATATTGGATTCCAAAATTTACAGAATTCGAATTTTATGAAATTTATCCTCAGAATTCAATAATTATTAATGATGTAATTGAAATTCAATTTTCAAAAAATCCAGATAATATATTGCGCTTATTTTATGTAGTTAAAGGAATGAATGAGTTACCTAGCAATAATTTGACTGAACCAAAAATTGAATCCTTTAATAGAGAAGGTTTTTTTACTACTGAGTGGGGAGTAATCATAGAATAATATATCAATTTAACACTTTCACATACTATTTATGTTTTGAAACATGAGTAAAATCATGTCATTCTATGTTTTTTAATAGATTCATTTTATAAAAGAAGAACTATTTTTGTACTGTTAATTCATTAACAGTATTTTAAATTTAACATCACAATTATAAATATTAAAAAATCATGAACGTAGATAAATTAATTGTTCAGTTAGAGAAAAAACATCCGGGAGAATTAGAATATCTTCAGGCTGTTAGAGAAGTATTAGAATCAA
>MENE01000095.1:0-1397 GCA_001769005.1 Bacteroidetes bacterium GWA2_31_9b
TATCGATTGTCTTTGGATTTAATTATTATAATAATTAAAAATTCCATTGTTTATTTTGGGCATATGCTTACATTTGTCAAAATTTTATTGAGCATATGCCAAGAAACAAATGTTTAAGATATATTGATAATCATCCGGGTTGCACCTTTTACAAGCCGGCTGGAATTCCAATGCACAAGCTAGCTGAGGTAATTATTCATTTAGACGAATATGAAGCTATCCGCCTAGCAGATCATGAAGGATTGTATCAGGAAGATGCAGCAAAACGAATGAATATTTCTCGTCAAACATTTGGTCGCATAATCGAATCTGCTCATAAAAAAATTGCTGATGCTCTAATAAATGGAAAAGCAATAAAAATTGAAGGTGGAAACATTGAAATAATATCATAATACAAAATAATTACAAATAAAATTTACAAGTTATGAAAATAGCAATACCAACAAGAAACAATATGGTTGACGATCATTTTGGACATTGTGAGTCGTATACCATTTACACTATCGACAATAATAAAAATGTTACCGGCAAAGAGAATATGCAATCACCACAGGGTTGTGGCTGCAAGTCGAACATTGCTGGAGTTCTTAAACAAGATGGTGTTTCAATAATGCTTGCAGGAAATATGGGTGAAGGTGCATTTCAAATGCTTAATCGCTTTGGAATTGAAGTTGTTCGAGGATGCACAGGTGATACTGATAAATTAGTAAATGAGTTTCTTGAAGATAAACTGATTGATAATGGTGTTTTGTGTGCTCATCATCATGGACATGATCATAATGGCGAAGGACATCAGTGTAACCATTAGTTTTTTTCCAAAATATTAAAATTGAATTTTATAATATCCAATATCCAATAAATAATATCCAATAAATAATATCCAATAAATAATATTCAATAAATAATATTCAATGATTGTTCAACTTCATTATTTATTATTTAGCGTTGGTTACCTGCATGCCGCAGGCAAGTTGGATATTTTTATTTTTTATTCATCACTTCCAAGTAGATCAGGACGAAGTCTTTTTGTTCTTTCATACGATTGCTGTTCTTTCCATTTATCAATTTCTTTAAAATTACCAGAAAGAAGAACATCAGGTACTTTCCAGCCTTTATATTCTGCCGGTCGTGTATAAACAGGTGCTGAAAGAAGGTTATCCTGAAATGAATCGGTAAGAGCGGATGTTTCGTCAGAAATTACACCAGGTAATAAACGAACAACACTATCAACAATTATTGCTGCGGCAAGTTCGCCTCCGGTTAATACATAATCACCTATAGAAACTTCTTTTGTTACCAGATAATCACGAACACGCTGATCGATACCTTTATAATGACCACATAGAATAATTATATTTTCGAAAGTAGCCATTCTGTTTGCCATCTTTTGATTATAA
>MENE01000095.1:1438-10248 GCA_001769005.1 Bacteroidetes bacterium GWA2_31_9b
TCTTTCGGCTTTTAACTTAGAAATTGCTTTATCAATAGGTTCAATCATCATTACCATTCCTGCTTCACCACCAAAAGGATAATCGTCAACATTTTTGCGTTTATCAGTTGTATAATCACGTAAATTATGAATATGTATTTCTACATGTTCTTTTTGCTGAGCACGTTTAATTATGCTATGATTTAATGAACTTTCGAGCAATTCGGGTAATACGGTTATAATATCTATTCTCATTCTAATTTTTTCGATAGTTTACGGATTAACAAAAATAACAATCATTTCAATCGTTTATTGCTTTTTTTAAGAATTAATATTATTCGACGTCATTTTGTCATTTTTAAAATTCACGTCAATGCCAGATTGTCATTATTAATGATTTGGAACACCATTTGAAAATAAAGAAATCAGAAAATAATTAAAAAATGAGTAATAACTTAAATTTTAAAAACAGTATGACACTAGTAAGAATGTATCAACCATCAGAAATGCAAAGAGCATTTGGTTACAGAAATTTATCGGAATTAATGAATAATTTTTTAACTGAGGAAAAAGTTTGCAACAATCAGTTTTTCGCAATTCCACCTGCAAATATCATTGAATCAAAATTTGATTTCAGAATAGAACTTGTAGCTCCAGGTTTCGAAAAATCTGATTTTAAAATCGATTTAGACATACAACTGTTGACTATTTCGTTAGAAAAGAATGCAGTTGAAAACTCTGAAGAAAAATTCAATCTAAAAGAGTATTCTTTCAATTCTTTCAATCGCTCATTCAGGATTCCTGAAAAAATTAATACTGATAAAATAAATGCTATTTATAAAAATGGTGTATTACAAATTATTCTTCCTAAGAAAGAAGATGCAATTGAAAAACCATCACGTGAAATAAAAATTTCATAATTATCGAACACTATATCTAAGTTTAAAAGGCTTCAAAAAAAACAATTTCTTGAAGCCTTTTTTATTTAAATTTATTGAAAAACAATAACAAATAGTTGATTTTTAAATTTTTATAAAATTTTTCATTTTTTATTCTTTCATTAAATTATCATTTATTATATTTAAATACTTTTTCAAAATACAAACGTATTATTAATTTCTACTGAAAATAATTTTCCAATGTATTGATATTAATTATATCAATAAAAAATAGAAACCGATACAATTTTACCAAAAATGCTTAAACGAAATACCGAGCATATTTCAGTTGATGTTTTGTCTGATATTTTTCAGAACTCAAGCATTGTTGCATTAAAGTTGAATATTAAGGGGGAGATTGTTTTTGTTAACAATTATTTCGAACAATTATTTGGTTTTCGGGAATATGATATTAAAGGAAAAAATCTTTTTGAAACCATTGCAATAAAGGATAATAAAGAATCTAACCATTTTAAAGACTTCTATAAGTATTTAAAAAAACCTGGAATTTATAATTTTGAAGAACAAAATTTAACTATTGATGGAAAAAAACTTTGGATTAATTGGCATATAAATCCCGATTATATTAATGTTTCAAAAAAACACTCAGGTTTTATATTAATTGGTCAGGATATTACAAAACGTAAAAAAACAGAAACAAAATTAATTGAAAACGAAAAGAAATTATCTGATTTATTAAACCTTTTACCTGAAATTGTATTCGAAATTGACTCTAATTTAAATATTACATTCATTAATCAATCATGTTTTAATTTTTCAGGATATAGCAAAGAAGATATTTTAAGTAAAAAAATATTATTACGAGATATTGTTAAGCCAGATGATTTGATTAAATTAAATAAGAATGCATCAAGCATATTTTCAGGGAATCATATATCCGGAAATATTTATGGGATTATTCATAAAAACGGAAATTTAGTTCATGCACAAATTCATAACAATCCTGTTTGGGAGAATGGAAAAATCACAAAATTGCTATGTATAGCAATTGATATTACAGAAAAATACAAGTATCAAGAACGGTTGAAAGAACAAGAAAGAAAATTCCGGCTTATATATGAAAACTCACCTATACCATATCAATCATTAAATATTAAAGGTGAAATTATTGAAGTGAACCCAGCATGGCTTTCTACTCTCGGATATTCAAGAGAAGAAATACTTGGTAAAAAATTCTCTGAATTTCTTATTCCTGAATTAAGG
Source organism: Bacteroidetes bacterium GWA2_31_9b (assembly GCA_001769005.1). Classification (GTDB taxonomy): domain Bacteria; phylum Bacteroidota; class Bacteroidia; order Bacteroidales; family UBA12077; genus UBA12077. Next base: position 3,580 of record MENE01000095.1, read on the forward strand.
GAATTATTTAATCAGCAATTTTCGACTTTTAAAAATGTTTGTGAAATAAAAGATCATCAATTCGTATTGGTTCGAAAAGACAAAACAAAAATTTTTGTAAATTACAATGGCAAAGTAGAAAAAAATGAAAATGGAGAGTTTGTTTGTACACATTGTGTTTTTAATGATATTACATTACAACGAAAAGCTGAAAATACAATCATTCAGTCGGAACAAAAACTAAGAGAACTTAATGCAACAAAAGACAAGTTTTTTTCAATAATTGCTCATGATTTAAAAAATCCTTTTAATGAAATTATTGGATTCTCCTATTTACTATCTACGAATATCTACAAATACGATTTAACGCGTGTTGAGCAATTTGCAAACATTATTCATCAGAGCTCAAAGCTCACATTCAACTTACTAGAGAACCTTCTTGATTGGTCGAGATCGCAAACTGGAAATTTGAAATTTAAACCAGAGAATTTTATGATTTCTGATATAGTGAAAGAAATGTGTGAACTTCATGAATCTCAAGCTTTAAATAAAAACATTACTATTTATAACGAAGTTGAAGAAAACAGAAAAGTTTTTGCTGATAAAAATATGATTAGCACCGTTGTACGTAATTTAATTTCAAATGCTATAAAATATACAAACCAGGGAGGATATGTTCGAATAAACAATACAAATAATGAAAATATTACAACTATACATGTAATTGACAACGGTGTAGGTATAAACTATGAAGATCAGGACAAACTTTTTAAACTTGATATAAATTTATCGAGACCCGGAACAGAAAAAGAAAGAGGTACAGGTTTGGGATTAATTCTTTGTAAAGAATTTGTAGAACGTAATGGTGGTAAAATTCAATTTGAAAGTGAACCCGGAAAAGGAAGTAAATATTATTTCACTCTTCCATTATCTGAATATGATGAGTTTAATCTTACTGATGAATAAAAATTCTAAAATTAAAACCCCGAATATTTCGGGGTTTTAATTTTAGAATTTTACTTTATTTAATGCCAGAGCACTAAGCATCCAATTTGGTAATGGTTTTTTAGGATCTCTGTTTTTGAGGTTAAGATACCAACCATATTTTTTTAAGATTGGTACTTTGTGTGTTTCAACAAATTCTATTAATGTACCATCTGGATCTTCTATATATGAAAAGTGGCCTGCTGCTTCACCCATATCAAAACTATTTTCTTTGTTATGCTTAACAGAGCTATCAACAGTAAAAAAGTAACCTTTTGATTCACAGTCAGCTTTTAATTCGTTCATTCCACTAATATCAAAACAGATGTGAATAAATCCTAAATCACCCCAAAATCTATTCTCAAATATCTTTTTTGGTTCGCTATCAATAACCTGAATCAATTCTATAGAACTCTTGCCCAATAAACGACTAAAGCTACCCACTGGTTCTTTATCAGTTTTTAAAATAACTCTTCTAAATGTTTTACTTCCACCTGACAAGTGTTTAAAATCGTCGAAAATACCTGTTTTATCAGATGCAATTTTTGTGTATCCTAAAATATCACTATAAACTTTTAATGAATTTTCAATATTTGAAACACCAACAACAGCTCCAGATATAGCTCCTGTTAATTTGCCTGTTTTTTTAAACCAATTATCATCGGATAAAACCTGAAAAACATTTCCATATAAATCTTTTACATAAAAATGATCTTCATAAAAATCACCAATAATATTTAAATTTCTTGATTTAAAATTTTCATACGCTTTTTTAACATCAGGACTTTTAATTTTAGCCATGTTTATGCCTAAATCGCCCAATTGGATTTCAAAAGCTGGAGCTTGAGGAGTGCGTTCAGAATATTGCCAAATTTCAAATCCCCCACCGCCGGAGATATTCATTGCTAAAGCAGCATGTCTTCGCTGTGGTTTTCCTCCGGTATATGGCAGCATTAATTCAGCAACAGTATTATCTTCAAAAATACGGATATCCATTCCAAAATTTTCTTTATACCATTTCCAAGCTTCATATACATTCGGAACGCCAATTCCTATTTGCTGTATTCCGCTAATCAATTTTTCCATTCTAATATTTGTATTTTTTAATTAAGTAGATTTAATTTTTCGGGCTAATTTATAAAATAAATTAGGTAAAAATTTATGTATATAAACCATAAGTAGTTCAATAGAGCCAATTAAAACTTCTTTTTTATCTTTTTCGATTGCTTTAAGATATTGTCTTGCGCATTTTTCAGATGTTATACCACCGGCTTGACCTTTATCCATTTCTCCGTGTGCAGTTCCATCTTTTGTAAGTGCATGTAGAGAAATATTTGTTTGAACTCTACCTGGAAATGCAATTAAAACTTTAATATTATGGTTATAAACTTCGGATCGAAGTGTTTCAAAAAATCCATGTAAAGCATGTTTTGCAGCTGAATAAGCTGAACGAAGTGGAAATCCAAACTTGCCAGAAATACTACTTGTAACAGCAATATATCCATAGTTTTGTTTTATCATATATGGTAAAACAGCTTTTGTTAAAGCAATTGTTCCAAAATAATTAATTTCCATTATTTTTCGATCAAGATCAATTGGGGTTTCAACTATATATGATCGCTGACTAATACCGGCATTGTTAATAAGCACATCAATTTTTCCAAACAGATTTATAATCTGAGTTGTAGCTTGATTAATTCCTTCAATATCTGTTATATCAAGAAATTGAACAAAACATTGAGCTCCTGTTCTTTCAACATTATCTTTTACTCTTTTTAATTCATTTTCTTGATTTGATGAAATAACAATGGTTGCATTTTGTTTTGCAAGCTCATAAACTAAAGCCTCTCCAATTCCTGAAGAGGCTCCTGTAATCCAAACAATTTTATTTTTAAAAAACATGATTTGAAAAAAACTATTTTATTGTTTTTAAGTATATTTTAACGTTGCATCATAATAAAACTAAAAGGAAAAGTAATCATTTCAGAGAAATCTTCACCTACTTCTTTCATATCGTCATCGCCATCGTCAAAATACCAATTTACTTTCATATTTAATCCCTTATCATTACCATTTTTGATAATTACAAGAATATCAGAAATAAATTTTGCGGAAGCTGAGTTAAAATACTCTAACTTAAAATTGAAGTTAAATGCAGTTTCATTGTCAGTAAATTTTTTTTCAGGACTAATTTCTTCAAAAAAATCACGTAAAGTATCAATAATTGGATAAAAAAAATCGCGCACATTCTCTGGACGGGAATTTCCTTCCATTTCAAAAATATACTTTTTGGGGTCAAAAAGTACTTTTGGAGATTTTTCAGTTGAAGCTATATTTATGGTTTTCATAATAGCTGAGGTTATTTTTTAATAGTTAGTTGCATTGCAAAATAAAAAAACTTATCGTTAATTTTCTGAAAATCGTATTTAATTTTCTGAGTTGTTATTTTTGCCATAACAATTAACCCCAAACCTGCTCCACCTTTATCAGAAATTTCGGCATTTGTTAACGATTTTTTATATAAAATAGTAATGTCATCAAGCGTTAATTTGTTCAAATTCTCAAGTTTATCATTTATTTTAACTTTGTTAATATCTAAAATTATATTTCCTGTATTAATTTGAAAATCATCGTAAATTTTTTCAATAATAAAACGAGGAGGATATTCTGAAATGATCTCCGAAATATGGTTTGTATGATCGGCATGTTTGTAAATGTTATCTAAACATTCCACAGCCAGCGTATAAACTCGTTTTCGTATAACAAGTTCAATTTGTTTTTCCTGTAAATAGTTCTTTAATTTAAGAAGAATATCATCAATAACTTCAAGGTTTATCATGCCTTTGTGGTTTATAATGATTTCGTATTTCTTCATAAAATTCAGGATAATTCAATATTTGATTGAAAAAGCAATTATTTTCATTATAAAATTAATGTTATTTGTTATAAAACAAAAAATTAAGAGTATAAAATTATAGTTTGAGCATATAATACTATTTACATTTATAAATTATAATACTATCTTTTAAAGTAAACACCTACCATTAAAGTAATTAGCTTTTGTATTTTTCATTTTTTAACATTAACTTAACATTGGCTTAACAATTAATTAAAAGCTTTAATAATATGAGGTTATATGTAATAATTACTTTTGCATAAATTTAATTTAAGAAATAATGGAAAACTTTTATTTAATAATTGTAGTTATACTTTTTGCATTAGCAATTTCCGATTTAATTGTTGGTGTAGCCAATGATGCTGTTAACTTTCTTAATTCAGCTATTGGTGCAAAGGTAGCTCCCCGCTATGTAATTCTAATAATTGCAAGTATAGGTATCGTTCTGGGAACTACATTTTCAGGAGGAATGATGGAAGTTGCACAAAAAGGTATTTTTTATCCGGGACATTTTGCATTTTCCGAAATTATGGTGATTTTTCTTGCAGTAATGCTTACTGATGTTATTTTACTTGACATTTTTAATGCATTCGGATTACCAACTTCAACAACTGTTTCTTTGGTATTTGAACTCTTAGGTGCTGCTGTAGCTGTTGCTTTTTTAAAAATTACAGCAATGGGAACAGATATGTCCGAAATGTCAACATACATTAATTCGGCAAATGCCCTAGCCATTATTTCTGGTATTTTGTTATCTGTAATTATTGCTTTTACTTTTGGTACATTAATACAATATTTAGCAAGAATCCTTTTTTCGTTTAATTATGAAAAAACATACAAGTATTTTGGTGCAATATGGGGTGGTTTATCAATCACAACAATTACCTATTTTATTTTAATAAAAGGAGCTAAAGGGTCAACTTTGTTAACATCGGGAACAACCGATTGGATTCATAACAATTCTGGCTTACTTGTCCTCTACAGTTTTATTGGTTGGACAATAATCCTTCAATTATTATATTGGATAACACGCATTAATATATTAAAACTTATAGTTCTTGTTGGAACATTTGCATTAGCACTTGCATTTGCTGGAAACGATTTGGTTAATTTCGTGGGTGCTCCTGTAGCAGGATTCAAATCTTTTCAGGCATTTATTGCCCAACCTGGTGCAAATCCAGATAGTTTTATGATGACTGCTTTGGAATCAAAAATAAAAACAGACACTTATCTTCTTTTAATTGCTGGTATGGTGATGGTTTTTGCATTGTGGTTTTCGAAAAAAGCAAGAAAAGTTACAGAAACAGAAGTTAGTTTAGGGAGACAATCGGTTGGTAACGAAAGATTTGGTTCAAGTTTATTATCGAGATCAATTGTTAGAATTGCTATGGATTTTGGAAACATATTTGAAAAAGTTGTTCCAAAACCAGTAAAAAAATGGGTTAGTAAACGTTTTGATTCAACAGAATATCAGAAAAAGATAAAAAATCAAAAAGATGCACCATCATTCGATTTAATCAGAGCATCGGTAAACTTAACTGTTTCAAGTGCTTTAATCGCATTAGGAACATCGTTAAAACTACCACTTTCTACAACTTATGTAACATTTATGGTTGCTATGGGTAGCTCATTAGCAGATAATGCATGGGGAAGAGAAAGTGCTGTATATAGGATTACTGGTGTTATTACAGTAATTGGTGGTTGGTTTTTTACTGCATTTGTTGCATTTACTTCTGCTTTTTTATTAGCGTTAATAATTAGTTATGGCGGTCCAATTGCAATTTTTATTCTAATTGTAATCGCATTATTCCTAGCTATAAGAACACATATATTTTTCAAAAGAAGAGAATCTGAAAAAGAAAAAATTAAAAATCTTGAAGAAGAGGAATTGCTTGTTGATGATATCCATAAAAAAAGCTCCATTGAAGTACGTAACATGTTAAAGTCAGTTATTCATGTTTTTAATACTACTCTTGTAGGATTAACTAAGGAAGACCGTAAACTACTTAAAGAAGTTTGTAAAGAGGTAGATGAATTAAATTGTGATGCTCGGAATTTAAAAGCCAATATTCACAATACCTTGCTAAAACTTCAGGTAAATGATGAAGAAGCTGAAACAGGGCCATACTATGTTCAGGTAATCGATTACTTAAGAGAAATGGCTCATGCGCTTACATTTATTTCAAATCCAAGTTACGATCATATCGACAACAATCACAAAGGATTAAATAAAGATCAGGTTGATGAATTGAATGACTTAAAGGATGATATTTCAATTTTATTCGAACTAATTATAAATACTATTTAAAAGAATGATTTTGAAAATATTCCTGATTTAATTGAAAAACAGCAACTAATTCTAGACAAATTAACAGATTGTCGTAAAAAACAGGTTAAGCGTATTAAACATCAGGAATCGGGTACACGAATTAGTATTTTGTATCTGGGAATTTTAAATGAGATAAAGAATTTCTTATTGCAATCAATAAATCTGGTAAAAGCTCAAAGAGATTTTGTTGATACACACGAAGAAAAATAATTACATATTAATATTTACGAATAAAAAAAGAAGCAGTTCCAATTGAAACTGCTTCTTTTTTAATAATAAATAGTTTGTTAATTTACAAACTTGTATCCAACTCCTTTAATTGTTCTGATATGTTCGTCGCCAATTTTTTCTCTTAGTTTTCGAATATGAACATCAATGGTTCTGTCGCCAACAATAATACTATCACCCCAAACAGAACTATAAATTTCATCACGCATAAAAACTTTATCGGGTTTTGACATAAGTAAAACTAAAAGCTCGA
>MENE01000096.1 GCA_001769005.1 Bacteroidetes bacterium GWA2_31_9b
TAAACCCAGTTGAAAATCCTTTTCATATCCAAAAAATTTTTAGAAATAGTAATATTGAAAAGGGAAGATCGGATGCAACTGTTATTGAAAAGCCAAAAGAAAATAGTGTTGAAAACACTATGGGTACTAACAGGGCTTTGATTTTTGCTACAAGTATTTACGATTCGTTTTCTGAACTGGTAAATCCTGTAATTGATGCATCGACTATAGCAGAAGAACTGCAATCAAATTACTTTGTTCAAACTGAGCTTATTGTAAATCCAACATTAAACGAAACCATTCAGAAAATAAGAGAATATGCAAAATTACAATATAACCTGAACGACAATCTGGTAATTTTTTTTGCAGGACATGGTATTTACGATGAAGTTTTTAAAGAAGGCTATGTAATTTCGCGCGATTCGAAATCGGATGATGTTGCAAAAACATCGTATTTGTCGCATTCTAACTTGCGAACAATGATAAATAATATTCCTTGTAATCATATTCTCCTGGTAATGGATGTGTGCTTTGGTGGCACTTTCGACCCTATTATTGCATCGAAAAGCAGAGCTGCAGATATGTACACCGAAGTTACCAACGAAGAATTCATTCAGCGTAAGCAAAAATACAAAACAAGGCTTTACCTTACTTCGGGTGGAAAAGAATATGTTCCTGATGGTCGTCCCGGCCACCATTCACCATTTGCACGAAAATTTCTGGAATCGTTGCGCAATTATGGGGGCGATGATCGAATACTAACGATGAACGAAATAATTCAATATATCGAAAAAGTAGAACCACAACCTCGTTTTGGTGAGTTTGGTGATAACGAACCCGGAAGTGATTTCTTGATGTTGGTAAAATAGGTAATTATTACACTAATCGAATTGTTAACGAGCATTGTAAGAAGACCAGCCAACATAGACAAATCAACATCAAACTTAGACTTAGACAATGAAACAAAACAAAAACGAACAGAAATCAAGAGGACAAGGTTCGACACCTTTCGCTCAAACTTATTTTCACGGGACAAGAGCTGACTTAAAAGTTGGTGATCTAATTGAAGTTGGTTTCAACTCGAACTATGGACAAAAGAAAAATGCAAAATACAATTTTCTGACTGCGACATTAGACGCTGCTATTTGGGGTGCTGAACTTGCCTTTGGTGAAGGACGAGAAAGAATTTATTTAGTCGAGCCAACAGGAGCAATTGAAGATGACCCTGACTTGACCGATAAGAAATTCCCAGGTAACCCAACAAAATCTTATCGTTCAACACATCCATTTTTAGTTGTAGGAGAAGTTACGATTTGGCAAGGACACCCATTAGAGCAGGTTAAAACAATGAAAGAACATCTTGAACGACTTAAAGAACAAGGTATTAATTCACTAAACGACTAACTATGAGAAAAGTAATTGCAGCAATCAATATGACTATTGACGGGTTTTGCGACCATACAGCAATAATTCCAGATGAAGAAATACATCATCATTATTCGGATCTGTTAAGTGAAGCAGATGCAATATAATATGGTAGAATAACATATCAACTCATGGAATATTGGAAACCTCTGGTAAAAAATCCTTCAGGTGAAAAAACAATGGACGACTTTGCTATAGCGATAGACAAAATTCCAAAAATAGTTTTTTCCCACACGCTGAAAAATATTGAATGGGAAAGTGCAAAGTTATCAAACCGAACCATTGAAGAAGAAGTTTTAGAGCTCAAGCAACAATCGGGTAAAGACATTTTTGTCGGCAGTAGGAGTTTAATAATATACTTAATGAAACTTAATTTAATTGATGAATACCAACTTTGTGTTCACCCTGTTATTGTAGGAAGCGGTTTGCCATTATTTGAAAACTTAAACGAGAGGACTATTCTTAAACTCATAAAGACTAAAACCTTAAGTGGTGGTGCAGTTATACTTTACTATGAACCAACAAACGAAAAAATAACGACCCGCTAACATTTAGTTAAATACAGCAATGTATTATTTTTTCTAAATACAAAAAATATAAGGAGATTGAAATTATGGCTGAATTGAAAACAAAACAAAATAACGCAAATGTGAATGAATTTATAAATTCATTTGCTGACAGCGAGCAAAAACGGATGGATAGTTTTGAGTTATTAAAATTATTTCAGGATTTTACCGGTTTTGAGCCAAAAATGTGGGGCCCATCTATTATTGGATTTGGCAGTTATCATTACAAATCGGAGAGAAGTAGTCAGGAGGGAGATTGGCCATTGATAGGCTTTTCGCCACGAAAAGCTGCTATTTCACTCTATGTTTTCACAGGAGCTGAAGAACATGAATATCTATTAAAAGATTTAGGAAAATATAAAATGGGAAAGGCTTGCATATACGTTAAGAAATTATCAGATATCAATCTAGACGTTCTCAAGAAACTTATGAAAGCAACAATTGATTTTTTACAAACGAAATATAAGTAATATATTTTTAAGAAAACGCAAGATGAATGAACCTCTAACCATAACAAATCAAAGGAGAAAAAAACATAGAAATGATTTAAATACAAAATCATGAAAAGAAATTATTTGATTAAACATTTTTTTGGCACTTTCTTATTCTTCGCAATCATTTTTGTAAGTGCTGGTCGAATAGATTATTGGCAAGGATTGATTTACGTGTTAATAGGTTTTATAATGGTTTTATTAAATTATACAGTTCTGCGAATTGATTCTGAATTGATAAAAGAACGCTCAAGACCTGGAGAAGATACCAAAAAATGGGATAAGATAATATTGGGATTCTCTTTCCTTGTTACAATTTCAATGTATGTTATTGCCGGACTTGATTCTGGTCGTTTTCATTGGTCAACAGATTTTCACTGAAGCATGTATCTTTTAGGGATAATTTTAACAGCTTTAGGACAAATCTTATTTCTTATCGCTCAGAAGCAGAATAAATTTTTCTCAAGTACAGTCAGAATTCAAAAAGACAGAGGCCATGTTGTTTGTGAAACCGGATTGTACAAAATAGTAAGACATCCTGCTTATCTGGGTTCTATTATTCAATCTTTGGGATTTCCATTACTCTTTGGTTCATTTTGGAGCATAATACCTATATGTATATTGATTATTCTATTTATAATAAGGACAAATCTGGAGGATAGAACTTTAAAAAATGAATTGAAAGGTTATCTTGAATATTCTGAGAAAACCCGATACAGAATTATTCCATACGTTTGGTAATATTAAAAATTGTAAAAAAGTACAGTTACAAGAACAGGCAGGTTAATTATAAAAATATCCCAGTTTACCAGAACAAACTTTTTTGCTGAATAGCTCCTTCGTGTTCTAAAAGCCATTGCTTCTTTAATAAACCACCGGCATATCCGGTTAAACTACCATCTTTCCCAATTACTCTATGACAAGGAATAATTATAGCTATTGGATTTTGCCCATTTGCAGTTCCCACAGCACGAATGGCTTTTTTGTCACCCAATCTATTAGCAAGTTCTAAATACGATATGGTTTTACCATAAGGAATTCTCGTTAACTCGTTCCATACTCTACCCTGAAACTCTGTTCCTGATGGATTGATTTCAACTGTAAATTTTTGGCGTTTGCCGTTAAAATATTCATCTAACTGATTTATACATTCTTTTATATGCTGCGGAAGTAAATCCATTTTGTAAAAATTATCGGTAAACAAAACTTCAGTAATATAACTTTCGTTTGCACGAATTCTTATATTGCCAATAGGTGATTTATAATAGGCTTCGAACATATTATTTTAAGAATTCATTTATTAGATTTTCAGGAACTCCGGTCTTTTTATTAATCTGATCTATCGATAAACCTTCTTTGTACATTCGCTGAATAAAAATTTCAAGTTTTTCACCAACTTCTATTAAATTATCATCAGGATCAAAAAAGCGAATTGTTTTCTGTCCCCAGGTTTCTTCATGAATATCGTGCAATAGCTTGATTTTACTTTCTTTAATCAGATAAGAAATATCAAAAATTGAATCTGTCTCAAAATAGATTTCGAGCGATTTATTCGGATTACCAACACCTTTAAGATTATCATTTATAATATGATTGTTTTGCATCTGCCATAATGATAATCCACCTTTTAGTGAAATATTATTGCCGAAATCAGTCTCAATTTCTTGTTTTAGAATATCGCAATAGAATTTTTTAGAAATAGAAATATCCTTAACAAAAATAACTGATGAGTGAAATTTTATATCCATATAAATGAAATGAAAAAGTCATAGTTTCCTATGACTCTAAAATTAATTAATATTTAACTCCTTTTCAAGTATCGACTTAATTTGGGAGAGCTTGTCATCATCAAATCCTGTTGCTTCGAAAATAATTTTACCTTCGCGGTTAATAATAACATTTCTGGGTATATATTGCTTTGCAAATAATGAATAAATCGCTTTTTCAGGATCAGGGATTATTTCAAATGTGTATTCCCATTTAGTTCTAAACGAATCCATTTCTGCAGCATTATGTCCACGACCAAAAACAAAGAATTCAAAATCTGCAACGTAATTGTATTTTGTCCATATTTCGTTATGAATAATCGGTAATTCCTTTATACAAATAGGACATGAAGTAGCAAAAAAGTTCATAAATACAACCTTACCTTTAAAATCGTTGATATTTACTGTGTCTTCATTCCTCAAAAAACTGAATTCAGGAACATCCTGGCCTACAGAAATTAATGTTGAATTTTTAATATCTTTTTCGATCTCCGCATCGGCTTTTTTCTCTTTGAAGTTACAAGAGTAAAGCATTGTGGTTAAGCAGATTAGTACTAATAATTTTATCTTCATAAATTTTATTATTTTTGGTTTAACATGTCGAAATTTACATTTTAAATTTCATTTTACTTATAATATATAAATCATATCATGATTTTATAGATTCAGATATTGAAATGTCAGCTTTTTTTTCGATCTTGAAGAAAAAATCATGATGTTATCTGAAGATTTTCAAAACCTTATAAAATTTATAAATCATTATGTTGATTTTAATGAAAAAGAAATGAAATCAATAAGTGCATTTATAGAAATCGTTCATCTTAAAAAGAATGAAATCTTTATTCATGAGGGCAAAATTGCTGATAAAATAGCTTTTACTAATAAAGGATATCTTCGTGTTTATTACAACTTCGATGGGGAAGAAATTACCCGTGATATTACTCCTTTACACTCTTTTGCGACTGCTTTACCAAGTTTTATTTCAAAAACACCTTCATTTGAAATAATATCTGCTATTACTGATTGTGAATTATTTGTAATTCATAAAAAAGATCTCGAATTCATGTATTCAAATTTTCCAAAATGGGAAAGGCTTGGAAGGAGAATAATTGAGGATATGTTTGTTGAATCTCAACGCAGAATATATTCGTTTATAATTGAAACAGCCGAAATTAGATACAAAAAATTACTAATTCAATATCCCGATATGATTCGTGATGTTCCTCTTAAATATATTGCCGATTTTCTCGGAATTAAACTCCAGTCATTAAGCAGATTACGTAAACCTGTTGAATAGCAGGTTAATTGTGTAATTATTTAACAAATGTTAAACGATTATTCTGATTTTTTTTCGGAAATT
>MENE01000097.1:0-377 GCA_001769005.1 Bacteroidetes bacterium GWA2_31_9b
GTGTGTTCTGAAAAAAATTTATCCCGGGGAACAAGTTGAAGAGAGTATCAACGACGCTCATTTTGATATGCTTCCACAAGGGCACGATTCCCAAAAATAAACGGTACACGTTCATGTAATTTCACAGGCACACGCTCCACAAGATCGCTTTGCCCATCCGTAGAATACCCCCCAGCTTGAGCTAACATAAAAGCAAGCGGCTTCACCTCGTAATTCAAACGAAGCTTACCCTTATACACACCCGAACCATCTTTATCAATCCCCGGGTACAAAAAGATACCGCCCGTAAGCAGCGTGCGATGAAAATCAGCGACGAGCGAACCGACATAACGACTACTCATCCCGCGATCGAATTTTAGAGCGTCGATAAAACGTTT
>MENE01000097.1:387-5663 GCA_001769005.1 Bacteroidetes bacterium GWA2_31_9b
GAAAAATACCGTGTATTCCCTACGTTCACGCTGTAGGTCTGACCGCCTTCCGGAAGCTGAATATTGCCTCGAGAAAGCAAAAATTCGCCAACTGTCTGATCCAAGGTAAACTCATGAACGCCTGCACCAAAACTAAAAACAAGTACTGTGCTCGAACCGTACAAAAGATAACCAGCAAGTACTTGCGCTGACGCTTTCTGAAAAAATTGCTGCTCGCTTGCTGCTGGCATTCCTTCCTGCACACGGAGTACGGAAAAAATCGTGCCGATACTCACGTTCACATCAATGTTACTCGAACCGTCCAAAGGATCAAAAGCGATAATATACTGCGCGTCACTTTTCTCAAGATTCACAACATGTTCTTCTTCTTCGGATGCCAAGGCCGCAAAATAACCGGAATTTTTCAGATATGACTTGCACAGTTCATTGGCAAAAACATCAAGCTTCTGTACTTGCTCTTCCTGAATATTCGTCATTCCAACAGCGCCGAGAATACCAGAAAGTCCCGCGCGATTCGTTTCCTTAGAAATAATTTTTCCAATCACCGCTAGTTCAGACATCATAAGCACAAGGTCCTTTTGATCCGGATGCTGGGACAAATGTTGAAGAAGATATTGTGTAAGAGATGTAGGAAGTTGCATATATTTGTTTACAATGAGAGACAGTGAATGACGAAACGTTCTATTGAGGGGTGGCACCGATTCACCTTCACCGCGCGCAATCCCGTTTTGATCAGGATGAGCACGGAGGAGGTAAATCGGTGACAAGACCCCTCGTATACACTTTCGTCATTCAAGGCGCAGAAGTATTCACAGGTTCACTCACATCAGGTCGATTCATGAACTCAAGACTCGTCTGCCGCGCAATTTCCGCCTCTATCAGACGTTTCAAAATATCCAATGGAACCGCACCCGCAATTTTAAATCCATTCATGAAAAATGTCGGTGTGCCGGTGACGCCAGCGATGATTCCATCACGCAAGTCATTTCGCACCTCTTCTTCATACTGGCCGCTATCCAGACACCGTCCGAAAGTCGCCATATCTAAACTAAGATCAGCAGCAAAACGCTTCATATAATCAATTCCAACTGCAGCACCTTCATCTAAATAATTTCTGCGACAAGCAAGTTCGCATGGGCGTACACAAACACGGCCGCAAATTGCTGGTAATGGATTTGTTTGTTTTATTAAACCTATAGCTTCGCTATAAAGTCCTTTTTCAATTAATGAAATATAACCCTGAACATCAACTCCTGCAGGACAAGTTTGTTTACAAGGAGCTTCGCAATCGGCATAGTGGTTACTTAATAACAAGTCCAATGCCGTTTTTCTGGCTTTTTTAACTTTGTCGTTCTCGGTTTCAATTTTCATACCTTCCTGAATAACAGTTGAACAGGATGGTTGCATATTTTTCATTCCTTCAATTTGAACAACACATACAAAACACGATGAAAATGGCTTTAAACGCGGATCGTTACATAAGGTAGGGATTTCTATTCCATTTTGTTTTGCAAGCTCTAAAATTGTTTCTCCGGGATTTCCTTTAACATTTTTACCGTTAAGAATTATATTAAGTTGATTGATCATTTTTTTTTTATTTGATGATTAAAAAAATTTACATTATGCAAAATTATGATAAAACTATTGCATCGAACTTACATTTGCTGAAACATGCACCACATTTAATACATGCATCCTGACGAATAAAATGTATTGATTTGCGTTCACCGTCAATTGCATTTGAAGGGCAATTTTTAGCACAAACTGTACATCCAGTACATTTTTCAGGGTTAACTGAATATGTTAGAAGTTGTTTGCAATTTTTTGCCGGGCACTTTTTATCGTTTATATGTGCTTCGTATTCGTTTCGGAAATATTTAATTGTTGTTAAAACCGGATTTGGTGCAGTTTGGCCTAATCCACATAGCGTATTTTCCTTAATCTGGTATGCTAACTCTTCAAGTTTTTCAATATCACCTGTTTTACCATTGCCCTGAGTAATGCGAGTTAATATTTCGAGCATTCGTTTTGTTCCAACTCTGCAGAAAGTACATTTGCCGCATGATTCTTTGCAGGTAAAATCGAGAAAGAATCTTGCCATATCGGCCATACAGGTGGTTTCGTCCATAACAACCATACCACCTGAACCCATAATTGCACCAGTTGCATTCACTGAATCATAATCAACTATAGTTTCTGCTAAATATTCAGGAATACAACCACCAGAAGGGCCACCTAGTTGAACAGCTTTGAATTTTTTACCACCTGTTATTCCTCCACCTAATTTAAAAATGATATCATGAATAGAAATTCCCATAGGAACCTCGATTAACCCACCATGATTAATTTTACCAGTTAAAGCAAATACTTTTGTACCTTTACTTTTTTCGGTTCCATATTTTGAAAATGAATCGGAACCATTTAAAATAATGTATGGAATGTTTGCAAATGTTTCAACATTATTAATATTTGTAGGTTTTCTCCACAAACCCGAAACAGCAGGAAAAGGTGGACGTTTACGAGGCATTCCTCGTTCACCTTCGATGGAGGCCATAAGAGCAGTTTCTTCACCACAAACAAATGCACCAGCTCCTTCTTTAACATGTAAATCGAAGTTGAAACCTTTCAATCCAAAAACATCTTTACCTAAATAACCTTTTTTGCGTGACTGTTCAATAGCAATATTTAATCGTTTAATTGCTAAAGGATATTCAGCCCTGCAATAAATAACACCTTCGTTGGCTCCAATTGCATATGCACCAATAATTAAACCCTCAATCACAGCATGTGGATCACCTTCTAAAACAGAACGATCCATGAATGCTCCCGGATCGCCTTCGTCTGCATTACATATAATATATTTTATATCTGATTTGCTATTTAAAGCGAATCTCCATTTTAATCCGGTAGGAAAACCACCTCCACCTCTACCACGTATCCCTGAATCGAGAACTGTTTGTATCACTTGTTCAGAAGATATTTTTTCACCTACAATTTTTTTAATTGCCTGATATCCACCAAGTTTTTCATATTCTGAAATATTCTCAGGATCAATAACACCACAATTTCTAAGAGCAATTTTTATTTGACCTTTCCAAAAAATATCATCTTTTGATTCAAATAAATCGCTTCGAACAAGATAATCTTTTATAGGTTCATTTTGTATAATATGTTTATCAAATATCTCAACTGCTTTTTCCTCATTTACGTCACCATAAAGGTATGAACCTGTCTGGTCAATTATTTCTATTAGCGGTTCTCTAAAACACATTCCTAAGCAACCTGTTTTTTTAATTTCGATATCCAGTTTTTCGGAAATTTTTAAAGCAGTTATTTTATCGTAAACCTTATTTGCACCGGCAGCTATACCACAACTTGCAAGACCTATTAAAACTTTCGTTTTTTCCATTTTTTTATAATTTGAAAATTCAGGGTGGAATTTTGAATTAATTGGTTTCTTTAATTTTTATTTCTTTAAGGATTTTTACAGCCTGGCTTCCTGTTAGTTTACCAAAGGTATTGTCACCAATCATCATTACAGGAGCTAAAGAACAACATCCAAGGCATGCAACCGACTCAAGAGTAAATAATCGATCGGGTGTTGTTTCGCCATCTTTAACTTCTAAAGCATCTTCAATGGCCTCAGAAATTGCTGTTGCATTTTGAACGTGACAAGCTGTTCCATGACAAACTTTAACAATATGTTTACCTACAGGATGTAATCTGAATTGAGTATAAAATGTAGCAACACCATACATTTCAGTAAGCTTAAGACCTGTAACTTCTGATATCTTAATAAAAGCTTCTTTGGGTAAATATCCGTATATATTTTGTGCTCCTTGAAGTATTGGTATTAAATTCCCTTTTTTGTTTTTATACTTATCTAATAATGAATCAAGTAATTTTAAGTTAACAGAACTTTCTTCAATTTCATTCACATTTTTAAGTGAAACTCTTTTAACACGCATAATATTAAAGACTTAGGTTAATTCTTAATATATAAAATAAAGGCATAATTTATAATATAGTTATTTGATTCGCAATAAATTTTATATGTCTTAAAATATGATTTTCATGTAATTATTAATCAATCTGTATTTTCCATATATTATTTAAAACAATTCTAAACTCATAATTAAAAAATTGTTCAAATATCGGCAATTCAATTTAGCATTCAAATAATTTTAGAGTTATTCATTTAATAAACTATTCAAGTATATATAGTGATTGAAAGTTTAATTTAAAAAACATTTTTTTATAGAATTGAAACCATCGATTTATCAAGTATTTTTAATACTTTTACAGGATTTCTAAAGTGGATGAATTTTAATTTTTATGACATTAAAAAAAGAACTGGTAGTTGCAATTACTGATCACCCCTTATTAGGTTTACTTTTAGTTCCTTACATTGTAACTAAAAAACCAAATCACGGTTTCTATCAGATTGAAGTTAGAATATCGCAATTTAATATTGATAAGTATCTTTCTGGTTTTAGCGATAAAGAGAAGAAACTGGTTAAGCTTGCTGACGATTATAGTGATCAGAATTTATTTAAGCTTTTTGCAAAAAGCAAATCTCTGAATACTGTTCAATTTATGAGTTCGCTTAAACGAGATTTCGCTGATGAGCATATTCGCCCCTATATTGAAAAACGACTTAGTAAAATTATCGACTTAATCCAAGACATGGATATTGAGTTGTATTTTAAAGATAAACCCACATATATTAATTCTGACGAGAGAGTATTTGTTGCAAAAAATAAAGCTCTGGCAGTTTTTAACATTTCTAAACTTCCAGAAGAAAGTCAGTATTATTTAACAATAAGACATGATAATAAGGAAATTAGTTTACTAAATAAAACTGGATTTACATTAGTGAACGAGCCCTGCAAAATTATTATCGAAAATAAATTGTATTGTTTCGAACATATCAATGCAAAAAAACTACTCCCTTTTTTTAATAAAGATTGTATACATATTCCAAAAGCATCAGAAAAAAAATGGTTTGAGACTTTTGCTCTCGAAAGTATTAAACAGCACAATGTTAAACCAAACGGATTTACAATTAATCAACTCGGTTTTAATAAAAAAGCAGAAATAAGTTATGAAATAAATCTGCAAGAAGAACCATGTTTTATTTTGTCTTTTATTTACAATGAGATTATAAAATTTACATCTTTTGAAAATAATAATAGTTCAGTAAAACTCGATATTGTTAAAGGTGAATATGTTTTTAATAAAATTGAACGCGACTTTGAATGGGAACGTAAGTTAAT
>MENE01000097.1:5692-7619 GCA_001769005.1 Bacteroidetes bacterium GWA2_31_9b
AATTAAACATTCAGTATGTAAATAAATTAAAGGATAGAACATATTTTCTGGGAGAACCTACAATTTCATCAACAGTTACAGAAGAAAACGACTGGTTTGATGTTCATATTGATGTACAACTTGGTGAATTTACAATTCCATTTACGCATTTCAGGAAAAACATTCTGAGCTCAATACGAGAGTATAAACTCCCTAACGGAGAAATTGCAATTTTACCAAAAGAGTGGTTTGAGCAATACAAGGAACTTTTCCAGTATGGCACTGATGTTAATAAAAATATCCAACTACAAAAGCATCATTTTGGGATTATTGAAACGAGCATCCCCGAAAAAAATAAGTCGATTATTGAACGGTATAAAAGTATTATTGATAATTATGCTAAACAAAACTTTGATATTCCTCTAGGATTAAATGCAACTTTAAGACCTTATCAGGCAGAAGGTTTTTCGTGGATGAACATGTTGCAACAAAACAATTTTGGAGGTTGTTTGGCCGACGATATGGGTTTAGGAAAAACTATACAAACACTTACATTACTCCTGAATTCAAAAGGAAATAGTACCGAAGAATTTTATCAACCTGAAAGTACTCCTTCACTTAAACAACTTAACATTTTTGATACTTTAAAAAGTAATCAGGATACAAAGAAAACAACAACATCGCTTATTGTAATGCCTACATCGCTTATTCATAACTGGGAACAAGAGATTAAGAAGTTTACTCCCGAATTAAGTGTATATAAATTCATAGGTTCGAACCGACCAAAAGATTTGAATGATTTTTCAAATTTTGACATTATTCTTACAACTTATGGTGTTGTTCGAAACGATTTTGAATTACTCTGCAACTACAACTTTTTTTATTTAATTCTTGATGAAAGTCAATACATTAAGAATCCAGATTCAAAAATTTACAAGTCAATAATTCAGTTAAAGTCACAACACAAGCTTGTTTTAACAGGAACACCAGTAGAAAATTCGTTAACTGACCTCTGGGCTCAAATTAACTTTTTAAATAAAGGACTTTTAGGAAATCTGCGTTTTTTCAAACAAGAATTTGTTCAGGTAATCGAGAAAAATGGCGATAAAGACAAGAGAGAACGATTACGACAATTTATTCAGCCATTTGTATTGCGAAGAACTAAAAATCAGGTTGCAAAAGATTTACCCGACAAATCGGAGTTGGTAATTTATTGCGATATGACCGATGAACAGAAATCGTATTATGAAGAAGAGAAATCAAAAATCAGAAATTCGATTCTGGAGAGAATTGAAAAAACAAACGATAAACCAACAATATTAGCTATTGAAGGATTAAGCAAACTGCGTCAAATTGCAAATCACCCTGTACTTATTGATGAAAGCTACAAAGCAGAGTCAGGCAAGTTTGATGAAATAACACGGAATATTGAGAATCTGATTGCAGAAAAACACAAAGTGCTTGTTTTTTCGGCTTATGTAAAACATCTGAAGTTAATTGCAAATTACTTAACCAAAACAGATCAAAAATATTCAATGTTAACCGGAATTACTCAAAACAGGCAACAAGTAATTTCCGATTTTCAGCAAGCAGAAGACAATCATGTATTTTTAATTCAGATAAAAGCTGGTGGTGTGGGTTTAAATTTAACATCTGCCGATTATGTTTTTATTATTGATCCATGGTGGAATCCAGCAGTTGAAGAGCAGGCAATTAACCGAACACATAGAATAGGGCAAGATAAAAAAGTGATGGTTTATAGATTCATTTCAATGGATACTGTTGAAGAAAAAATTCAAGAGTTGAAAGCAAGAAAATCTGAATTAGCCGATTCGTTTATAAATACCGATCAAACTATTCAGAAAATGAATATTGAGAATATTTTGGAATTATTAAAATAAATTTGAACCCGTAAAAACACAATTTATAACTATCGATGAAATACGGA
>MENE01000097.1:7653-12720 GCA_001769005.1 Bacteroidetes bacterium GWA2_31_9b
TTCGGGCTGTAGCAACAAAAAACAATCATGGAAAATCAGTTTTTAACGACCCATATTCAAAACAATTTATTGGAAAAAGAACTTCAGTTATCTATTACTATAACTTAATACTGTCATTTATTAATCCACTTTTTTGGAGCAAAGGAATGAATTCGATTGGTTACTTATTATCCTTATGCCGACATCGTTATATATATGATCAAATTCTCGAAGCACTTAAAAATGAAACATCACAATTTATAATTATTGGTGCAGGTTACGACACAACGTACTTAAATCTTAAAAACTCTATAACTACACAAACTTTTATTGAGTTAGATTTTCCGGATACTCAAAAAAGAAAGAAAAAAATATTAACTAAAAATAATATTGAAACTACCGGGTTGATTTTTAAAAGTATTGATTTAAGCAAAGAATCAGTAAAAGAGGTTCTGAAATCAGAAAATATAAATTACGATCAAAAAACATATATTGTAATTGAAGGAGTTCTATCCTATTTAATGAAAAACGAAATTGAACAACTTTTAACCGAACTTTCATCGCTTTTTAGCAATTCAACAATTATTGCAGATTACAGAATGCATGGATTGGAAGATAAGAAAAATTCATTGGCATCGCAATGGCTTTCGACATTTAGTAGCTATCACGAAAAATATGTTTCATTTTTTTCTGTTGATGAAATTAATGAATTGATAAAAAAATCAGGATTTAAAATAAATAGAAATATTGATTTATTAGATTTGTGGATTAATCCAAACGGACTAGAACCAAATAAGAAATTACAAAACTTCGGGGGTTTATTTATTGCTGAAAATGGAAACGAATTCAACAAATAAGATATTATCGATAATTAACGGAAAAGGTTTTAAGGAGAAAAAATTCAGTAAACTTTTCGATTACTATAAGCAAAATAATATAGATTTTATTATTTCAACATATAAAAACCACATCGCTGAAATTATTCAAGAATCAGGCAGATATGAGGGATTTATTGTTATTGGTGGCGATGGAACGATTCACGAAGCTGTGAATTCAAATAACCATACAAATCAATGGATTGTTTTTTTACCCGGAGGAACTGTTAATTGTATTGCCAATTTCTTTAAAATGAAATTATCTGTTTCATTTATTCATAAGCTTTTACAAGCTAACAGAACGGTGTCTTTTGATTTACTAAAAGCACGTTTTTATACTTCTGAAAATGTTTATTCAAAGTATATTTTGGGTTTTATAACTATTGGTCATTTAACCAATATGACCGTTTTATCAGAGAAACTAAAATGGATGCCCAAGTTTATGCGTTACCCGTCGGCAGCATTTCTAAACTTCTTTTCTTTGCAAAAATTTAATATTAATTACAATTCTGATTCTGAAAAAAAATCATATAAAACCTGTACATCAATTATAATAAACAACTGTAGTGCAGAGTTTTTTAGCACATTGCGAAAATCAGAATACAACGATGGTAAATTCGAGTATCTAATTGAAAATCATAGCATTTTCAGTCAAATTTTATCGATTTATTCACGCTTTATTCATGTATTTGGTAAATCAAAATGGGAAACCAACAATAATAAATTAAACATAGAGTTTGATAAACCATTACCAATAATGGCCGATGGAGAAATTTTCCAAAATATAATTAAATTAGAGCTTCAAATTATTCCTTCAATTCAAAGGGTAAAACTTCCCTTATAAACCTGAGAAGCTATATATGGTTTTTGACATACTTAGCTTTTTTATAGATTAAACGTTTCATTTAATTTTGACTTAAATTAAAAGATGTCTTATCTTAGTTCTGTCATAAAAAGTTTTGAGAATAGTCTGAAAATTTAACCTTATATTAAATGCAATGAAAAAATATACATCATTTATTCTTTTTACATTAGCAGCCATAATTATTAGCATGAACGCTAATTCACAGGAAACTAAACCTACCCTTACAAAAGAAGAACAAACTCTTTTGAAACTTGAAACAAATGTTAAAAAAGCACAGGATAAAGTAGATAAAGCTCAAGCAAAACTTGCCTCTGCAGACAGTTTAATAAATTCGTCTGTTGAATTAGAAAAAGAAGCAAATGCAAATCTTGATATTATTGAAGCTGAAGAAGCTGCTTTTACTAAAGACATGACTACTCAGATGAAGGATTTAGATAAAACCAGAAAAAAAGCTACCGAAGATGAATTGAAAACTATTGATAAGGAAATGAAAGCTTTAGATACAAAAAACAAATTGGGGTTAAAAGAATTTGAGAAACGAGCTGCAGTAGAAAACAAAAAGCTTTTAACAGTAGATAATAACATGAAAAAAGCATCAGAAAAGCAAAAACAATACAAACCAATTTTAAAAGATGCCCAGGCAGCACTCGAAGATGCAACAAAGAAACTAGAAGAATTCCAATCAAAAGAAGAATAAATCTTTATAAATTATTTTATTACTAAATCCTGCTTTTTTGCAGGATTTTTTTATTAATAGGTTTACTTAAACACATATTATTCAGTAAAATAATGCAGAAAATAATTTTGAGTAAAAAAGAAACAGTTAAAATATTATCTTTGCCGCTCAATAAAAATTTTAAAAGATGATTTCAGTTGATGGGTTAACAGTTGAGTTTGGAGGAACCACTCTTTTTAAGGATATTTCATTTGTAATTAACGATAGAGATAGAATTGCTTTAATGGGTAAGAATGGTGCAGGTAAATCTACTATTCTTAAAATAATTGCAGGTGTTAGAGCTCCAAATCGTGGGCGCGTTTCAGCTCCTAAAGATGCTGTAATTGCTTACCTTCCTCAACATTTAATGATTGACGACAAGCGTACCTTATTTGAAGAAACTGCTCAGGCTTTTGCCAAAGTAAATGAAATGGAACGGGAGATACAGGATTTAAATAATCAGTTATCAACACGAACCGATTATGAATCTGAAAGTTACTTCGAACTTATTGAAAAAGTTTCAACATTAAGCGAACGATTTTATGCTATTGAAGAAATTAATTTCGATGCCGAAATAGAAAAAATACTTCTTGGATTAGGTTTCGTACGTAACGATTTCCAAAGACCTACAAGTGAGTTTAGCGGTGGATGGCGTATGCGGATTGAATTAGCAAAAATCCTACTTCAAAAACCAGATCTTATTCTATTGGATGAGCCAACCAATCACCTCGATATTGAATCGATACAATGGCTCGAAGATTTTTTAATAAACAGTGCTAAAGCAGTAATTATAATTTCACACGACCGCTCTTTTGTTGACAATATTACCAACCGTACCATTGAAGTTACAATGGGTCGTATTTACGACTACAAAGTAAACTATTCAAGTTACCTCACATTACGAAAAGAACGCCGTGAACAACAACAAAAGCAGTTCGAAGAGCAACGAAAAATGATTGAAGATGTTGAAGAGTTTATTGATCGGTTTAAAGGAACATACTCTAAAACTCTACAAGTACAATCGCGAGTTAAAATGCTCGAAAAACTTGAAATTGTTGAAGTGGATGACGAAGATAATTCGGCATTAAGGTTAAAATTCCCAGCATCACCACGATCGGGAAGTTATCCTGTAGTTATAGAAGATATGGCTAAAAATTATGGCGATCATTTGGTTTTTGGAAATGCTAATCTTACTATCGCACGAGGCGAACGGGTTGCATTTGTAGGCAAGAATGGCGAAGGAAAATCGACTCTTGTTAAAGCCATTATGAGCGAAATAGATTATTCAGGAAAACTTACCTTAGGGCATAATACACTTATTGGTTATTTTGCTCAAAACGAAGCATCGTTACTAGACGAGCAACTTACCGTTTTTCAAACTATTGATGATGTTGCAAAAGGTGATATCCGCACAAAAGTTAAAGATTTATTGGGTGCTTTTATGTTTAGTGGCGATAGCATGACAAAAAAAGTTAAAGTGCTTTCTGGTGGTGAAAGAACCCGATTGGCAATGATTAAACTGCTATTAGAACCTGTAAACCTGCTGATACTAGATGAGCCAACAAATCATCTCGACTTAAAAACAAAAGATATTTTAAAAAGTGCTTTACAGGACTTTGACGGAACGCTTATTCTAGTTTCTCACGACCGCGATTTTCTCGATGGACTTGTTGAGAAAGTTTTTGAATTTGGGAACAAACAAATTAAAGAGCATTTAGGCGATATTAAAAGCTTTCTGCAAAAGAAAAAGATGGAAAACCTTCGTGAACTGGAACGAAATAAAAAATAGTAATCTTATATTGAACGCAGGCAGATTAAACAGATTTTCGCCGATTATTCTGTGCAATTTTCATCGTTCCATTTTTCTAAAGAAACGCAGGTGTATCAGGATACATATCACTTGAGGTGTTTCGATAAGCTTCATCAATTTGACGAATAAGCATTTCGTTATCTTTTGATAAAACTCCCTTTAAAATTAGGTTATTTGAAACATGGTCGCTTCGATAAATCACATTTTGAACTTTTGTATTTTCAATAAACACTTTTAACTCTTCAAAAAGTTCCTTTATGTTTTGTTGTTGGTAATTGCCATTAAATCTATTTTTAAAATGGTCTAATCCAAAAGGTAAACTTAAAGTTAAGGTTGAAAGGAATTTTGGATTTAACCGGTTTATTATTTCTGCAGAGCGGATTGCATGTTGGTGACTGTACTTTCTTCCTCCCAACCCATTAATAATCATAATTGATGTTTCAATTCCTGAATCGTGAGCTTTACTAATTCCGTCTACTATAGATTGAAAAGTTTCACCTTTGTTTATTAATTGCAATAATTCATCATCGCCCGATTCTATTCCAATATAAAGCAATTTTAAGCCTAAGCTTCGAAGTTTTTTAAGTTCATCATCAGATTTTGTGATTATATCTTTTGATAAAGCGTACGATGAGATTCGCTGAATTTTTCCAAATTGTAAATTTATTTCTTCAAGAATAGGAATTAATTTATTTGCTGATAATACAAATGCATTTCCATCGGCCAGAAATACTTTACGAACACCTGAATATATTTTAGCCAGTTTCTCAATATCAGATTTAACATCATCGAAATTTCGTGAACTGAATTTCTTTGAAGTGTA
>MENE01000097.1:12749-29531 GCA_001769005.1 Bacteroidetes bacterium GWA2_31_9b
AGCAACCAATGGTTGCTTGCAGAATAGCTGATTGCGATTCGCCTGGTGGACGAAAAACGGGTTCGTTATATTGTATTGGAGTAAAAAACATAGTCATTTTTAAATTAAACTTAAATAATACTTTATTAACCACTAAGGCACTAAGAACACGAAGGATCACAAAGGAAAGTATTAATAGATGAGCCTTCCACGGGAGTCGAACCCGCGACCTGCTCATTACGAATGAGCTGCTCTGCCAACTGAGCTAAGAAGGCTTAATCGATTAAGAAATCAGGTGGTAAAATTAATTAAATTTTAATTCCTAAACCAACTACATCGTCAATCTGCTCCTGGCCTTCTTTCCAGTAGTTAAAAGTTGTTTCAATAATTTCTTTTTGAAGATGCATTGGTTTGTCTGCATTTTTCAATATCATTTCACGAAAAGCACTATACATGAAACGTTTTTTATCAACACCACCAAACTGATCGGCAAAACCATCACTAAACATATAAATCTGATCACCTTTTTGTAATTGTATTTCATGATTGGTAAACGGATCCATTTTATGATAAATAGCTATCGGCATTTTATCCGGTTTTATTTCAAAAAGTTTTAAATCAACTCCATCAACTTCAAATTCCAGAACTTGAGATTTTTCCAGTTTAGGAATTTGATTACTTACAATATAAATTGAGTTATGAGCACCAGCATATTGAACCATGTTAGTTTCGTGGTTAATGCTAACAAGGGCCATATCCATACCATCGCGAGGAGCACCTATTTCTACTTTTTGCTTTAAATTTCTTACAATCTCTTTTCGTAATTTTCGAAGAATAACTCCCGGATGAGTAACATATTCTTTCATTACAATTTCGCGAAGAAATGAAATGCCCAACATACTCATAAAAGCACCAGGAACACCATGTCCGGTGCAGTCAACTGCAGTAATTATTGTGTTCTTTTCCACTTTCGCCCACCAGTAAAAGTCACCACTTACAACATCTTTTGGTTTATAAAAAACAAAATGATCGGAAATACCTCCTTTAAGTAGTATTGGATCAGGCAATAATGATGACTGAATTATTTGTGCATATTCAATGCTCTGCGATATTTTCAAATGAGTGATTTCTAAATCCAGTTTTTGTGAGTAAACCATATCGCGTTGAGCTTCAATTTCGTCGCGCTGTGATTCAATTTCTTCTTTTTGCTGCAAAATCTCAGCATTTTTCAACTCCAATGCTATATTTGCTTTCTTTTTAATTTTGAAAAGAAAAAATAATACAGATAGCCCAAATATTGCCAATCCTATAAAAATTAAATAGAAAATCTGAAAAATATTTTTTCGTTTAAGTTCTGTTTCTTTTAGTTTATTCTCGATTGTTAAATATTTAATATCTTTTTCCTTCTGCTCAAATTCAAATTGTGTTTTAAGAATATCTATTCTTCTTTGAGAATTTTCTTTTATTAATGTATCATTCAGATTCTGATATTCTAAAAGATATTTATATGCATTTGCTGAATCTCCAATATTTGCATAAACACCTTGCATTGCTGACAGAACATCGAGGCGAGTTCGAATATTCTCTGGCATAGTTTGAATTAGTTTATAGGCTTTATTAATATAATCAAGTGCCAAATCTGGTTTTTTAATTTTACTATACAAATCGGCAATTTCAGAATAGCATATTATTTCATCAATTGTTTGATTATTAGCAATAAAAATTTTAAGAGCATTGTGTAAATTGGTAAGTGCATTATAATATTCATTATTTTCAATATAAATATCACCAATATTAGCCATGCACTGAGCAACTCCTACCTGGTTTCCAATTGATTCGTGATCTTTTTGTGCCTGACGATAAAGTTTAATGGCTTTATCGAAATTTTCTCTCCGTTTCTCAATAGTTCCTATATTTTGGGTTGCTATAATAACTCCTTTTTTAAAATTTGCTTTTTTAAAATAATCAATTGCTTTTATATACGATTTCTCAGCAGCATCTAACTCATTCATTGCCATATATAAATTACCTAATCTTCCGAATAACTTTCCTGCATCAACCGGATTTTTTTCGATAGGATAAGCTTGAATAGCTTTTAAGAAATGGTCCAGCGCTTTTTCATTCATTTCAATTTGCAAATATAGATTTCCCATATTATTGTGAGCCTGGGAAATTAACATTGAATCGTTTATGATTTCAGAATTATTTAATGCATCTAAAGCAATTATTTTTGCATTAAAGTAATCGGAACGATCAATATAAAGCATTAGAAGGTTCGTTTGAGCATTAAAAGCAAGTTTATAAAATCCTTTTGATTTACTTTGTGAAATCCCTAGTGTATAGAAATATTCAGCAGTATCCGGGTTGTCGTAATAATATATATCAGCCAGTTCGAAATATGCGTTAATTATAACAGAATCAACTTCAGTAGTTCGTAGTACATTCTGAATGCTATCAGTATTCTGACTTAATAAATTAAATGAATAAAATATTAATACAGATAAAAATAGAAATCGAATTATTTTTGGCATTTTTTTTAATTAAAGTGAAGAGAAAAACTTTAAATTAACTTGTATAGATTTTCAGTCACTAAATATATATAAATAAATTTCAATAATAATAATTAAGTACCGATTTGAATAAATTGAAAATTAATTATCATTGC
This sequence comes from Bacteroidetes bacterium GWA2_31_9b, assembly GCA_001769005.1. Classification (GTDB taxonomy): domain Bacteria; phylum Bacteroidota; class Bacteroidia; order Bacteroidales; family UBA12077; genus UBA12077. The sequence goes on from MENE01000097.1 coordinate 15,394, forward strand.
ATCTTCTTTTTTTACCCATACTTTTTCCACCTAACAATCCCCAGCCACCACTACCAATAAGAAATCCAAATGCATACCATGCACCATTGTTATTTTGTGCATAAACTGTAATATCATCTCGAAACAACATAATTACAAAATCTATTGGAGCAATTATTCCATGCCACAAACCACCCCAAAAACCAAAAGTATGGCCTTCTAAACAAGCATCTACAATTTCTTTATTTGAACAGGAAGAAAAAATCACAGAAATTAAAACAAAAAAAACGACTAAAATCAACTGTTTTTGATTGCTAAATGTTTTCATACGAATTATGTTTTAAATTAAAGTTTACCAACACTGTTTAAAGATATGAAAAATCTATATTGACTATTTATTATGCAACGATTATTTTTGATTCTCTAATAATAAACATGATTGAAAATAACCTAATCTTTATGTAACTTTATCAAAAAACAATAGATGGATAATGATAAGAAAAATTTCATTGATTCATTTAAAGATGAATTAAGCAGATTGATTTCAATTAGTTTTGGAGTCTTTTTGTTTATATTATTTTTTCAACCCTTTCCACTTGAAATGCTTGATTACAATAATAGGTTATTATTTGTTACCGGATTTTGGTTAATTGCATTTATTTTTACTTGCATTGTTTTTATTCTTATACCAATTACTTTACCCAAATGGTTTAGAATAAGTGAATGGGAAAGTGGTCCTCCGTTTATACTTAATATTTTATTTTTAGTACTTGCTTCTACTGCTTTTGTTTTTTATATCAGGTATGTTGGGAGAGTTCCATTATCGTTTTACATTATTTTTAAAGTAATACTTGTTTGTTTATTTCCATTAATAATATTAATAATTCTATATAAAAACAAATCATTAGAGCAATTCATAAGCATATTAAGAGAACAAAATAAGCTCTATTTTTCAAAAATACAGGAATATGAAAAAATTGGAGAAAATGAAGAAATAATAATTCTTTCTGAAAATAAATCGGACAAACTAATTTTAAAATATAAAAATATTATTGCAATTAAGTCGGCCGATAATTATATAGAAATTTATTATCTTGAAAATGAAATAGTAGAGAAAAAACTCATTCGAAATACTTTGAAAAACATTGAACATCAATTAATAAATCATAGAAATTTTATTCGATGCCATCGTACAACAATTGTAAATATTATTTATATTGATAATCTACAAAGAAGCTATAGCGGTTATAGTTTAAAAATGAACTATTTAGAAGAGAAGATGCCAGTTTCACGACAGTATTTAATACAAGTAAAAGCCTCAATTTCTACCAACGAATAAGTTTGTTATTCACCCCAACAAAATGTTATTCACCACAATTTGACCAAATTGCTCCCACTAAAATTGTAGTCCAGCCCTCTTTTTTTTAATCGATGCATTTCGATTATAAATTGCAGTTAAATTAAAATCAAATAGCTATGATAAATTTTGTAGATAATTACTGTGAATTTCCTGCTATTATGCGACGACCAATGTGGCAGGTTTGGCATAAATTATTAATTCGTTTTGACAAAGACGTTTCTGCAAACTTTATGAATTATGGTTTTGCCGGTTTAAATGGAGAAAAAGTAGTTGAACTTGAAAAATCTGATGAAAATAATAGGTATTGTATTCAACTATATGATCACGTAGTAAATGGTGTAAAAATTGAAAATAAATCGGTATTAGAAATTGGTTCAGGTAGAGGTGGTGGTGCCCATTACATTGCACGATACTATAAACCAAAAAAATATACCGGAGTTGATATTTCAACTAGTGTTATAAAGTTCTGTAATCAATTTTATAATGTACCGTGTTTATCTTTCGTTGAAGGAAAAGCAGAAAAAATACCTGTAGAAACAGAAACCTATGATGCAGTTGTGAATGTAGAATCGGCAAGATGTTATTGCGATATTAAAACATTTTTCAACGAAGTTCATCGAGTATTAATTCCAAATGGGCATTTTTTATTTGCCGATATGATTGAAAATGGGAATGTAGAAGATATTCGTACAATGCTTATGAACTGTGGATTTGAAATATACAAAGAATATAACATTACAAAAAATGTTGCTAAAGGACTTGAGTTGGATACCCAACGTAGAGAAATGCTTATTAAGAAAAAAGTACCAGGGATGCTAAGAAAATTCTTTTTAAATTTTGCTGGCACAAAAGGTACTGAACGCTTTAATTCATTTAGCAACGGCAAATTCGAATATTGGAGTTTTGTTTTAATTAAGAAACAAGCAGCATAATAAACAATAATCGTGGTTTTTCGTTACTGAACTGGTTACTTACATTAAGTCATTATTTTGAAATTATAAAAAAGAATAAATTGTATGGAAAAATTTAATATTAAATACCCGTCACAAAACAAACCGGAGTTTATAAATGAATTACGTGAGAAAGTTGGAAGATATTTCGAAACAAATAATATTTCAAAATATGGGAATTTCAATTTATATATCAAAACTATTTTCATGTTTGTACTTTATCTAACCCCATATATATTAATGCTTTCAGGATTTATACACTCTTTAGGAGGAGTTTTTATTTGCTGGATACTAATTGGATTTGGTAAAGCCGGAGTAGGTATGGGTGTAATGCATGATGCAAATCATCACAGTTATTCAGAAAACAAAACAATTAATAAATGGATGGAAAAAACCATGTACATGGTAGGTGGTTTTCCTCCAAATTGGCAGTATCAACATAACACGTTGCATCATGGTTATACAAATATCGATGGTCACGATGAAGATATTGATCCTGGATCAGTTATGCGATTATCACCTCATAAACCACTATTGAAAGCTCATAAGTATCAATATTTGTATGGTTGGTTCTTATATGGACTTATGACACTTTCGTGGGTTACAACTAAAGATATTGCGCAATTGAACAGATATAAAAAAAGAGGAGCTCAACTAAGCAGTAATTATACTTATAAGCAATTATTAAGAATACTGATAATCTCAAAGATTATATATTTTGGAATATTCATTCTTATTCCTATGTTGGTATTGCCTTTTGCATGGTATTGGATTCCAATTTTCTTTATTACAATGCATTTTATTAGTGGATTTGTTCTTACCATCATTTTTCAAACAGCACATGTGGTTCCTACATCAATTTATCCAATACCTGACGAAAATGGATCAGTTCAAAATAGTTGGGCAGTACATCAATTATTTACAACATCTGATTATTCACCCAAGAACAAAGTTTTTTCGTGGTTGATTGGAGGATTAAATTATCAGGTTGAGCACCATTTGTTTCCGAACATTAGTCATGTTCATTACAAAAATATAGCAAAAATGGTTAAGGAAACTGCACAAAAATATAGTTTGCCTTATTATGTGCAACCTGGATTTTTAAAAGCTTTATGGGAACATGGTAAAATGTTAAAAAAATTAGGTCAATCTTATTCCATTTAATGAAATTTGAAATTGACCTAAAATCAACATTTTTTAATCTGCAAGAAAAAATTTGTGATATAAGGTTTTAAAGTTCGGTAGAATATCAAATTAAATAATCGACACTTAAAAAAGCTATGATGCTATTTTACCGAGCTTTACTTCCTTATCAATAAATAACTATTAGATTACTTAAATAACTTTACATTTATTGCAGTTAGTCCTTTTTGTCCCATTGCAACTTCAAAGGCTACAATATTATTTTCTTTTAACTCTTCAAGAATATTGTTTACATGAAAAAATACACTTTCGTGTGTTTCCATATCTTTAATAAATCCAAAACCTTTAGATTCGTTGTAAAAACTTACAATACCTTTTCTAATAGGATCTGGTTTTTGAGAATTATCGCGTTTAGGAATACTAATTTCGATATTCTCTAATTCAATTTTTTTCTTTTTAGTAGGATCAGGTGGAGTAGAAGTCAACATTCCATTTTCATCAACATAAGCTATCATGTTATCCATACTACCTTTCTCGTTATCTTTACGAGCAAGCTTTTTCTTCTCTTTATCTTTTCTCTTTTTCTCTTTTTTATTTCTTACTTCTTTCTTGCTTTGTGTTTCTTGCGATCTACCCATAATTTATTATTTAAGTTTATAGTTATTTATTTTTTACGAATATTACATTTTTTTTTAAATAAATGCACATTTTCCTTTAAGTAATATTTTTAATCTGCTAATAGCTTTGTCTCTGATTTGTCGAATACGTTCTGATGACATATCGTATTCTAATGCAATATCGTGTAACGAATATATTGGAGAATTATTTAATCCGAAAGACATTGTTAAAATTGAAGCTTCTCTTTTAGTTAATTTGCATAATGCCCTATGAATGTTTGTAACCACAGATTCATTCATTAAATCATCATCGGGTGTAGGTATGCTACCTGTTTGAACAACATCGTACAAACTAAATTCGTTGTTACTATCTTGCGAAAGAGGCATATCAAAAGAAATATGTCTCATTTTAATATCATTTGCCAGTTTTATTTCTTCACTGGTAAGTTCCAGATAACCGGCGATTTCAGAATCTGATGGTTCTCTTCCTAATTCCTGTTCGAGATAAGGAATAGCTTTTGATATTTTATTAATTGATGAAAGCCTGTTAATTGGCAAGCGAACAATTCGAGTTTGGTCTGAAATTGCTTGAATTATTGATTGTCGTATCCACCATACAGCATAAGAAATGAATTTAAATCCTCGTGTTTCATCAAATTTCTTAGCTGCTTTTACAAGACCCAGATTTCCTTCATTAATTAAATCGGGGAACGATAAACCCTGATTTTGATATTGTTTAGCTACTGAAATTACAAAACGTAGATTTGCTACTACCAGCTTTTCGAGAGCAACTGTATCACCATTTCTAATTCGAACAGTTAATTCGACTTCCTCTTCAACAGAAATTAACGAATATTTATTAATTTCTTGAAAATATCGGTTTATCGATTCATCTGCTCTTTGAGTAATTTGTTTTGAAATTGTAAGTTGCCGCATTAAAATTTATTTAAATTATCTGACTTACTGCTTCTTATAACTTTATTATATTAAGATTTACAGAAACAGAATGAATTTTTAAAATCGTTAAAAAAATATTATTACCCATTCCATTTTTTAACGGGAATGGGTAATAATAGAATAAATCGTAATTACATAAATTTAAACTAAATAATTGATTCTAAGCTATGTAATTCAAAATTAATTTACTGATTTTACATTAATTGCCATAATACCCTTATCGCCTTGTTTTGTTTCAAAAACAACTTGTTGATCGGGTTGTAACTGGACATAAGAATTATTTAATCCTGTACGGTGAACAAAAACATCTTCACCATTTTCTGATTCAATGAAACCAAAACCTTTAACTTCATTGTACCATTTTACTTTTCCATTTGCCATAAAAAATATCGAATTAATTATTATAATTTTCTTTTTTGGGTTTAGTCTCATTTACTACAATTTCTCTGTTTTCAAATGTGGCACCATTTAACTCACTAATTGCTTTGGTTGCTTCATCTTTATTTTCCATAGTAACAAAACCAAAACCTTTGCTTCTGCCGCTGAATTTATCGATTATAACACTAGAAGAACTAACTTTTCCATATTCTTCAAATACCTCTTCAAGGTCTGTTTTACTTACCTCGTAATCGAGGTTTCCTACATAAATGTTCATTGTTTTTAATATTAAATTGTTTATTTTAATAACAGAGTAGTTTTGTTCGATATAAAGAATATTATTTCCCCTTTTTTCACTATTGAATGGGTTAAACCAGTTACCTTAACTTTACGAGCATAACTTTAATAAAAACTTGTTATTAAAAGTTTTTAAATTGGATTTAAAAAAGAGAGCAGTGATGAACTAATAGAGAGGAATTAGTAAACAAAAGCACAAGTTCTCAAATCTGAGATTTTCGCAAAGGTACGCATTTATTCTCAGCTATTTACTAATAGTTTGCTTTATTTTGAATACGGTATACTTTTGTTCTTTTACATTTTGATATTATTTTAACTCTATTTTATGATATTCATAATCATTACCAATATATATTAGGTCAATTCTTCCTATTTCATTTGTTTCAAAGTACATTTCATTTCCTGAAATATATTTTCCTGTACATTTTTCAAGTTGGTTATTAACAATAACTTTGTTTACTAAATCGACCAACAGATAAAAAGTTTCTACTCGACCTTCGATCTCGGCAGGCATTGAAATTAAAATTGCCCATTTATTGTTTGCAGAAACATCAATAAGTTGAAGTACGGCTTCAGAATCTTCAATTACTACTATTCTTGTTGCTAAATCATCATCAATCAATAAAGCATTCTCTTTGGTATTTATATAAACATTTTTAATTTTATTTGGCTTTGCAGATTGCATTGTTATAAAACGGTTATTGAAAAACAACTCCGAAATACAGATATCATCATAGTTTGTTCCCTGCCATGTTTCAAGAACTTCCAACTTTAAAATAAAACACTGTTCATTCTGAGCCATATTAAAAGATAATGTATAATCCTGATTAACTTTTTCTTTAAAATCGTCGAGCTCATTTTTAGAGATATTTATTGGTATAGATTGTACTCCGAAGCTATCGCTCAACTCAACCATAATCTTTTTTGGAAACTCCATAGCTTTATAAATCGTTGCAATTTCAGTAACATATCCTCCGTTTGGATTTATTGCAACGAAAACTGAAATGTTCAGTTTTCGTGGTCGTGAATTCTGGTAAAATAAATTTTTATCCTTTCCATATCCGTGAAAAATATTAATTACCCATTTATTTAGTTCCGGCAACTTTACAAACATAGTTGGCTTACTGTTTTTATCGGCACCACAAACCCAACAAGAATTAAAATCATTGTCAAACAAGTTTGCTAAAGGATATCGAGAATTTTGAAAATCTCCTGATGATGAATGAATAGAATCCAAAAGGAAAATATCTGTCCAAGTAAAATCTTGCTGAGCTTTTGCATTACTATCAAATAATAGAAACACAGTAATAATGCAAAAGATTCTATAATAATGCTTTAATGCTTTCATAAGTATCTTTCATATAAAAATCATATTCCATTTTCTTTAATCCTTCCAGGCTCTTACTATGCTCATCCATCCTTTTCAAAATTGACTGAATTTCTTTCTTGCTCTTTTTTTCAATAACTTGTTCTAGTACTGCCCTTCGGGTTTTAAGTGACTTATTATAGCCATAAATAGTTTCATCAATATATTTTTTATCAGATTTTGGATATAAGTTATCCAAAACTAAGCCCCAATCAGCAAGTGAAACATCCGAAAGCATTTTATTCAATTCAGTTAAATCAATTTTATTGGTTTCAATACATTTTTGATAAGCCGTTGCGAATATGGATGTGTCAACTTCATCTACACTTTTATTGATGATATTGATGCTGAATGATTTTGTGAATTTTTCCTTTAATTGGCTAATTTGCATTGAATCTTTTTCTGATTTTGCGTGAGATAAATACCAATCCCAACCAGTTGTTGGTGATATATTAAAATAAATTAACGAATCAGTATAGGCAATTTTCACAAACCATAATGAACTTGATGAATTTTTCCAATTAATTAAATCATCAAAATTAAATAAAACTGAAAGTTCCAAATCGTTAACATTGAATAAATACAAACTCATTTCATTAACCAAATACTTAGGTATTCCTCCATCGGGGAAGCGAGTTATTCCTGTAGCGTTTCTATACGCTTTTTTTGAAGCAACAAATGCCACACACGTTTTTTCATTGTTCCATACTGCTCCATGATGCACTTCGTAGTCAAGCGAAACATATTTTGAATAGCAGGATGTAAAAAGTATGAATGCACCCATAAGAAGGCTTATCTTTATACGCATACCTTTAATTAGTTTCAAATTTCATTGAAATAATTTCCAATAATGGTCAATTAATTATAGAGATGAACTAATCTTGTTTCCAGTTAATGCCTTGTTTCCAATCATCCATATTTTGGAAATATTTTTTAAACAGGATTATAGTTTGTTCTTTAGATAGGACTTCGGTTGCGACATAACGAACTCCTTTTTCACTATATTCAACAGCATAACCTTTTTCGGAATAGGCAGCCTGTATAAAATCATCGTTACAATTAAGGGTAATAAAAAAAATTTCATCATCCAGTTTATTAATACACTCAACCATCTTTTCTTGAGTAACTTTATCAAAAGAATCATCATTTGCCATATCAATTGAATAAATTCTCGCTGGTTTTGTTTCTTTTTTTGCATCTGTAAATTGAATTTCTTTACTCATTTGTTCGAACTCAGCTTTTTGTATTTTGGCTAATCCACTCCCAAACATCACCCATTTTTGTCCATCTATGCTTGATAGTGAAACAGTATAAATTTCATTCGTTCCTGATATTTCAACATAATAAGCAGTTGCCAAGAATATTTTCTTACCCATCATATCGCCAGTTTGATATCGAATTTCTTTTATTTCTCCATTCCATTTCTCAACTGATTTCAAATCTTCTTTCAAAGCAGGATCGTTGAAATAATCTGCTGATATTGCCATCAACAAAATACCTGATGCATTTTTCTTAAGCAACTCAACATTTTTGTTTTTGTAAGCTTCCAATATTTCTTTGGCTACATTCTCAACTTGAGAAAAAGCGCAAATATTTAGTGTTATTAATGTAATAAACACGAGTAACATTTTTCTCATGATTTTTTCTCCTTGAAATATTTAGTTAATAAAGAATTAATGTACAGAATATAAATGCAAGCTTTTTAGCGTATCAAAAAGCTAAAATTTTCATGAAATGATTAGCAATTAGGTTATTGGTAACCAAACCTAAATGTACAAAAAAAATAATAATTAAGCGAATTTAAATTTTCTTTGATTTATATATAATTCATTTGGAACATGAACAAAACCATTTATTTTTGTGTTTTACATCTCACTTATGAAATATAAAATGACTTTACTAATTATTCTTATCGTACTTATTGCCATTCCATTGTCAATAAACATCTATATATGGATAAATCCTGTTTTTGGAGGTAAATCAAAAAATGAAAACCTTAAACGTATTGAAAATTCTCCCAATTTTAAAAATGGAATATTCCAAAATCCTGAACCAACTATAATGATGGCTAAAGATGGATCGATGTTTCAAACATTCCGTAAATTTATGAATGGAGTTGAAAATGGAAGACCTTTGGAACCGGTTGAAACAATTAAATTCGATAAAGAAGCATTTGTAAAATCTGACTCTGGTATTGTATACACCTGGTTTGGACATTCAACTATTCTTGTAAATATAAATGGTACAATAATTCTTGTTGATCCTGTTTTTAGCAAAGCTGCATCGCCCGTATCTTTTATAAATAAAGCTTTTGAGTATTCAAACAATTATTTAGTTGATGATTTACCCAACCCCGATTTGGTAGTAATTACTCACGATCATTATGATCATTTGGATTATCAAACCATAAAAAAACTAAATAGTAAAACCAAAACGTTTTATGTTCCATTAGGAGTTGAAGCACATTTAATTCGTTGGGGAATATCACCAGAAAAAATTTGTATTGCGGACTGGGGCGATTCTTTTACTAATTCCGAAATAAAACTTACCTCTGCTCCTGCCCGACATTTTTCGGGTCGTGGTACTCGTGATCGAAATAAAACCTTATGGTGTTCATGGGTAGTTCAAACTGAAAATTATAAAATCTTTTTAGGAGGTGATTCCGGATATGGCAAACACTTTAAAGAGATTGGTGAGAAATATGGTCCTTTCGACTTAACATTTCTTGAATGTGGACAATATAATAAGCAATGGCCAAATATTCATTCAATGCCTGAGCAAACAATACAGGCTCATATAGATATTAAAGGGGAAAAACTGGTTCCAATTCATTGGGGGAAATACAAGTTAAGTCTTCATTCATGGACTGAACCTATTGAACGAGCTACAATTGCAGCAAAAAATGAAAATGTTACTTTAATGAATCCCAAAATTGGGGAAATTATTAAGTTAAACTAAATCATTACTTTATTTTATTATTTCCATTATTGAAGATTCTATCTCTTTCAAATTAAAAGGTTTTCTAAAATATTTATGTATTAATCGTTCATTTAAGGCATCGGCTATTTCTTCTGTAATATCGAAACCTGTTAAAATAAAATATGAAATTTCAGGAAAATCTTTTTTAGCTAATTTAATAAAATCAATTCCACTCATTCCAGGCATTTTCATATCACTAATAACTACTGATGTTAAACTATTTTTTTTTAGTAAATCAAAACCTTCTAGTCCAGATTCGGCAATAATAACATTGAATTTGTTTTTAAAATTTAAAGCAAATAACTTTAAATTGATTGTTTCATCATCAACATAAAGTATTGTAGGTTTATCATTCATCATTTTTAGTTTTTATTTAAAGGTAGTAATTGTAATGGTTGTTCTTTTATTTATTTGTTAAAAAATGATTTTAAAACTTCGCTTTTGGAAGTGTAAATGAAAATCTACTACCAATTCCTACTTTACTTTCCACCCATATTTTTCCTTTATGAAAATCAACAAACTCTTTACAAAGGATTAGCCCAAGACCAGTTCCTGGTTCATTAGCAGTTCCTTTTGTTTTCATTTCTTCATCAATCTTAAAAAGTTTCCCAAGTATATTATCATCCATTCCAACTCCAGTATCTGTTACATGAATTGTAATATAACCATCTGATTTTTCAATATTTATTTCTATTCTACCATTCTTTCTTGAGAACTTTATTGCATTCGTAATTAAGTTCCTTAAAATGGTAAGCACCATGTTCTTATCGACAAATACTAATATGCTTTCTTTAACTAGTGAAGAAAGCACGATACCCTTACTTTCAGCATTATTACTAAAAAGCAACAAGTTTGCATCAACTAATAGTTTCAAATCCTGATTTTCTGGTGTAAAAGAAATCTTACCGGTTTGTGATATACTCCAATTAAGCAAATTCTCAAGTAATTCGTGTGCTACTGATGATGATTGGTGAATTGTTTTGGCAATTTCAAGGCTCTCATTAAAATCCTTTTCTTTGATTTTTTCAATAAGAAAATCAGATAATCCCAAAAGACTATTAAATGGATTTCGGAGATCATGAGCAATAATACTAAAAAATTTATCCTTTGTAGCGTTTGCTTGTTCAAGCTCAATTTTATGTTGAACTAATTCTTCGTTAATTATTTGTAGCTCCTCTTTTTGTTGATTTAATTCTTTATTAGCATCCTTAAGTTGTATAGTTCGCTCTTTAACAGTTACTTCTAGTATATCTTTATCCTCATTAAGTTTTCGCTCTCGCCACTTGATATATGTAATAACTAAAAAAACAAAACTAAACAATACCAATAATCGGAACCAAGTTGTTTTCCAAAATGGAGGTAGTATGGTTATATTGATACTAGCAATGCTATTGCTCCATAAGTCGTCACAATTTGTTCCTCTTACTTTAAAAGTATAATTGCCATGTGGTAAGTTGGTGTATGTAGCAAATCTTCTTGTACCAATCCTATTCCAATCAGTATCAAATCCCTCCATGATATACTCATACTTATTTTTAAGAGGAATAGAGAAATCGAGTGATGCAAATTCAAAAGTGAAAACTTTCTCATCTGCAGTTAAGGTAATTCCTTGCGTTTTTGATATAGTTTGAGGTAAGTAGTAGCATCCATTTTTACTTATAATCTTTACATTTTCATCAATTTTATTCTTTTGATATGTATTTGGCAATACCTCAACATCTTTATTAAAAAGTTGAAATCCTGTTATTACCAAAGGTGGGAAGTATCTATTATCAATAACACTTTGGGGATTAAAATATACCACTCCTGCGATAGTGCCCATATAAATTGTACCATCGCTACCCTGGTAATATGCATTTGTATTAAATTCATTGCTAGGCAGGCCATCGTTAAAATCAAAGTTCTGAACTACCGGTTTTGATGTCAATTGCCTATGTAACTTGCTGATATATGGTGATATCTTAGAAATTCCCTTATTTGTACTTAACCACAAATTGCCCTCTTTATCGCTTACAATTCCATAGATACAATTATTGGGTAATCCATTGCGATCGGTATAGCTCTTAAAGCTTAATCGGCCAATGGTATCTATACTTACCAGGTTTAATCCACCTCCATCAGTTCCAATCCAAATAGTTCCAAATTCATCTTCGACAATTGACAGTACTGAGTTATTAAGAATACTAGTAGAATCATTTGGTTCGTTTTTATAAACAACTGCCTTCTCCGTTTTAGGATCAAAAATATTCAATCCTCCCGATCGGGTTCCAAGCCATAATTTACCCTGTTTATCCTTATAAATAGATATAATTATATTGTCAGATATACTTAAGGAGTCGTTGGGGTTATTCTTATAGACTTTAAACTTCCCTGTTTTTTTATCAAACCTATTTAAGCCACCACCATCTGTGCCAATCCAAATGGAGCCCATTTTATCATCGAGTAGATAGTAAATAAAGTCATTTGAAAGACTATTAGTATTTATAAGATCGTTTCGAAATGTTTGAGACTTGCCTGTTTTAGGATTAAATTTATTCAGCCCTCCACCGTTAGTTCCAATCCAAAAGAAACCAAGCTCGTCTTCTATAATAAAATAGATATTATTATTGGATAAGGATTGGCTATCGTTAATAATGTTTTTGTAGGACTTAAACGCACCATTTGAACTATCATATTTATTAAGTCCACCTCCTCTGGTTCCAATCCATAATGTATTTGATTTATCGATATAAAAAGATCGTATAGCATTGCTCGATATGCTTTTTATATTTAACGGATCGTGCTTATATACTCCAAATTTGTTTCGATATTTACTATGGCTACTTAATCCTCCACCATAAGTTCCAATCCATAATGTTTTGGATTGATCCTCGAATAAGGATATTGGATAACTACTCGATAAACTTGTGGGATTTAATGGGTCTTTTAAATAAACATCAAATTTACCGGTATTTCTATCTAAAATATTCAGTCCTCCTCCATGCGTTGCAATACATAGCATGCCGTTGAGAGTTTCATAAATTGCATTAATAAAATTACTTGATATAGAATTTGGAACATCAGGGTTGTTTGTGAAATGAATAAAATGTTCAGAATCTTTATCGAATCTATCTAAACCTCCACCGTTCGTACCAATCCATAGAATATCATTTGAATCTATAAAAACTGATTTTACATTATTATTCGATAGACTGTAAGGATTATTTCTGTCATTTTGATACGATTTGAAACTTTCTGTTTTCTTATCAAAGCAATTTAGTCCTCCACCCAATGTTCCAATCCAAAGTGTTGATGAATCCTCCTCTACAATAGAACAGACAAAATCATTTGATATGCAATTGGAATTATTGGTATTTTTTTTAAATGATTTGAATTTTCCTGTCTTCTTATCAAATTTATTCAATCCACCGCCATTTGTACCAATCCAAATAATGCCTTCATTATCTTGAATTAAGCAGTAAATAAAGTTATTCGAAAGCGATTGAGAATCTTTTGGGTTATTGGTAAACGAGTAAAACGATTCAGAATACTTATCGAATTGGTTAAGACCACCTCCACGAGTACCTATCCAAAGATTGCCATCATTATCCTCAAGCATTGATAAAATACAATTATTCGATAAGCTGAATTTATTGTTAGGTTGATTTCGATAAACGGTGAATTCATAACCATCGTATTTATTCAATCCATCCTGTGTACCAAACCATAGGAAACCATCCTTATCCTGAATGGTTTGAAAAACCACACTTTGCGATAATCCTTCGGATAATGAAAGTGTGGAAAACTTTAATGATTGTGTATTTTGAGATAACCCTTGAAATGTAGAAACTAAAAAAACAAGTGAAAGGGAAATTACATAAAAAAAATTATTATAATACAGATAATCATTAAGTTCTGTACACCAAAAATAATAATTCTTTTCCATAATTTAAGAATTAAACCAAATTTAACACTAAATATATGCTAATTGTAAGAATCAATCGCAAAAAATTCTCAAAAAATTTAATACGGTATTTCGGTAATTAAAAAGAGATTAATAGAGTTCTATTACAACCTATCAAACTCTTTTTTAAAAATGAGTAAACTCTAGGTTTAAGGTATTAAATCATAGC
>MENE01000097.1:29609-32336 GCA_001769005.1 Bacteroidetes bacterium GWA2_31_9b
GTGGTGCCTTTATTGGGTTTTGATTCAAATTCTATTGTTCCATTATATTCCTGCAAAATATTGTATGTAATTGAAAGACCCAAGCCTGTTCCTTTTCCTGGTTCTTTTGTTGTAAAGAATGGATCAAGTATTTTAGATATAACATCTTCGTTTATTCCACATCCTGTATCTTTAAATGCAATTTCAATTTTATCCTTTACTACGTTTGTATTAATAGTAATGCTTCCTTTATCATTTATAGCCTGAACTGCATTAGTTAGTATATTTAAAATCACTTGATGCAATTTCCCTTCGTTACACATCAAAATATGTGATTTTGATGTGTAATTTTTAATAATTTCAATTTTATGCTTCATATAATTTTGTAGCATTACCAAACAATTATCAATTATTAAATGAATATCACATTTACTTCCTGATAAATCATCACGTCGGCTATAATGATTTAAACTAGTAACAATTGCTGCAGCTCTTTCAACTCCCACGTTTATTCCTTCCAGGAGTGGAGCTACTTCAACTTTGTATTCTTTTAGATTATCATCAAAATAATTTTCTAAACCAACTACTCCACCTTTTATAAAGTTTAAAGGATTATTAATTTCGTGAGCAACACCAGCGGCTAGTACACCTAAAGAGGCCATTTTTTCTGCCTGAATAAGTTGTTTTTGCGCATTTTGCAAATTTGTTAAAACAGCTTCGAGCTCTTCGCGTTGATTATGTAATTCTTCATTAGTAGATACAAGCTCTTCGTTCGTAGCAGCTAACTCTTCAGTACGCTCTTGGACAAGAAACTCAAGATGATTCCTATGTTTTTCAAGTTCTTGTTCAATAATTTTCTTATCAGTAACTTCACGTGTAATAGTTTGTAAATAAATCTTATTGTTGAGTGTTAATTTTGATATAATTCCACTAAACCAATGTAAGTTGCCCCATTTATCTATAAAACGATTTTCTAATATTGAAGTGTGATTTTTTTTCCCTTTTAAAAGTTCAATAATAGATTTGCTTATATAAAGTTGATCATCTGGATGAATATGAGCCTTTCTTTTGGGATTATTATAATCATCAACTGTAATTCCTGTTACTCTCTCCAGTGTTGGATTTCCAAAAATTATATTACCATTTAAATCTGAAATCATAATAATATCTGGGAATGCTTCAATTATTGTTCGGTAACGTTCTTCACTTTCTTTAAGTTCCATTTCAGCCTCTTTAACTTTTGAAATATCAACTGTTACACCCCGAAAACCAATTGGCACTTTGTTTTCGTAAATAACACTTGTATAAACTCTTACAGGAAATTTTGTTCCATCTTTTCTCTGTCCGGTATATTCTTCTCCAAGTATTGATTCTCCAAGTAGATTTTTCTTTAAATTTTCAGATGCTCGTTCTTTATCTTCAGGAGTAATTAATGACAAAACATTAATTTTAGAAAGGAAATCTTCATAGGTGTATTTATGCAAATCATATCCCATTTTATTTGTATAAGTACATATACCTGCCAAATCTGTTTCCCAAACTGCAACAGGTAACATATCTGCCATATCACGGAATTTTTTTACGCTCTCTTTTAAAGCTTGCTCTGCATTTTTACGATCAGTAATATCAACCATTGCACCTATAGATGCAATAATCTTACCTTCAGAATCAGTAATTGGAGCTCCATTTACTAAAAAATCTATTTTGTGTCCATCTTTAGCAATAAAAGGAATCTCATATTGACTTTTGTTTTTGTTTATTCTTTTTTGATTAGCTTCTTCAATCATTTCATAATTTGAGGGGTCGTGAAGAATTTTATAACCAACTTTACCAACTATTTCTTCAGAACTATATCCTAATTTTTCGGTAAATTTTTTATTTACATATTGAACAATGTGATTAATGTCAGCAACAATAATAACTTCGTTCATATTATCCATTAAAGTTCGATACTTCTCTTCGCTTTCTTTCAGATCTTTTTCAGCTTTTTTTCGTTCTGTAATATTTTCTACAAAACCATCATAATATAAAATTTTTCCATTTGCATCTTTCACCACATGAGCATTTTCAATTATGGTTATTATATCACCATTTTTCTTTTTCCATTTCGATTCAAAATTCCTTACGCTTCCTTCTTTTTCAATGAGTTGTTTAAATTTCTGTCGTTCAGAATTCCCATGAAGTTCGCCTTTTTCAAGATTTTTATTTTTGATCTCATTCAGTGAGTTATAACCTAGCATTTGAAGAATTGCAGGATTAGCATTTAATATTTGTCCATCAGGAGTTGTCTGGTATATCCCAATTTGAGCATTTTCGAAAAGAGTTTTATACTTTAATTCACTATTTTCTTTTTCAGCTATCTTTCTAGCTTTATAATCAAGTTCAACTTTTTCGAGAGCGCCTTTATTGATTTTTAAAATATAAATAATCAAAACTCCTGTAAACAATATTGCTATTGATGTGTCTGTTATATAATCGGATGCAGATGAATTTGAAAGTCCTAATTGATTTTTAGAAAGTACAATAAAACTAACAACCATAGCTATATTAATGACAATATATATTATAACTGATTTGTGATTTTTCAAAAAAAATGTAGTCATATTCAACAAAGCCAACATTATAACAACTGTATTGAGTCGTTCAATAACATTACCATGTCCAATCCACATCACAAGCCATACGCTCAATAACGCTAATAAATAGAATATATGTGCAGATAAGCGATAATAACCCTTTAAAAGAATT
>MENE01000097.1:32344-34056 GCA_001769005.1 Bacteroidetes bacterium GWA2_31_9b
GTAAGATTAATCCTATTATTGCTGCAATATAAATGTTGTAGAAAAAAAGTGCTTTTTGTTGAGTTGAATAGTCTTTAGAATTATAGTATTTTAATATTTGGGGTAGATTTTTTTCAGATTTTTTTTTTAAATTTTGCTTTTGATTTTTTAGATTTTTCATAAAAATCATTCATTTCTTAAAGTAATTATAAATCAAACCTTTATATTAATTATAAATTTAAATAATGTTTTACTATTTTGCAAGAAACCGAACACTTGAAATTAAATACTCAATTATTTCTACTTTGACAGATTACATAAAAAGCCGAAAAATAAAGTATAAGTTTAAATCTGTCATAGTAGAATTAAATATTTGGAAATGGATAATAAAAAAGGGCAATTGTTTCCTATTGCCCTA
This sequence comes from Bacteroidetes bacterium GWA2_31_9b, assembly GCA_001769005.1. Lineage (GTDB taxonomy): Bacteria > Bacteroidota > Bacteroidia > Bacteroidales > UBA12077 > UBA12077. Next base: position 32,742 of record MENE01000097.1, read on the forward strand.
ATATTAATTTATGAAAGTGTTATATATTCTTTTTAATATATACCCAGGTTTCAGGTTTCATTTTAGAACCTATAACCTCAATTACTTTACTTGCACAAAGAGAACCAATTCTTCCACAATTTTCAATAGGCATTTTATTTACCAAACCGAATAAAAAACCTGAAGCGTATAAGTCACCAGCACCTGTTGTATCAATTGAATTAGCTTTAAATGGCTCGATTTTATAAACAATTCCTTTGTTTTTTACTAAAGAACCCTTACTTCCGATTTTTACTACAGTAATTTCACATTGTTCTGCTATTTCATGAAGTGCATCTTCTGGTTCTTTTCCTGTATAAGCTTTTGCTTCTTCTTCGTTAGCAAAAATAATATCAACATAGTTTTTTATATATTCTTTAAGGAATGTAAGATTGCTTTCCACTACATTAAAACTTGCCATATCGAGAGAAACCATCATATTATTTTCTTTGGCTAATTGTGCAGCTTTATTCATAATGGCATGATTAAATACGAGATATCCTTCGATATGCAAATATTGATATCCTTTAAATTGTTCTGTATTTAAATCGTTTTCGCTAAGCTCAACTGCTGCGCCTAAATAGGTAGCAAATGTTCGTTCAGAATCAGGTGAAATTAATGCAATAGCTCTGCCAGTATCCGTATTGCTTTTTAACATTATTGGATGAATACTATTTGCTTTCATGTCGTTACTAAAAAATTCACCAAAAGCATCATTACCAACTTTACCTATATAACCAGTAGATGCACCCAGATTTGCTAATCCATGTATAGCGTTTGCAGCTGAGCCACCTGATGATTGAGATTTTTCGTATTTTGAAGTTGCCTGATTAATTTTTTCGGCAAATTCGCGATCTGATAATTGCATGCTTCCTTTTTTTAAAGAAAATTTTTCTAACATTGAATCATCAGGTAATATGGTCATTATATCAACCAAAGCATTTCCTATTCCCAGTACTTTATCCATTATTTTTCTTTTAAATTCTTATTAAGCCGTAAAAGTAAGAAGATAATTTAAAAAGATTTGAATTTCATTTAAAATCATCAATTAAAAATAAATTAATTTTTTTTGGTTTATTTTATAAACTTGTTTATATTTGAAAATAATTTAAACTTATTATCTATGGAAACAGATGAAAAAACACTTAAACCTGAAGAAAGTCTTCAGATTATTGAACAAATGATTCAGAAAGCAAAAACAAATCTGCACAATAGCAGCTTTTACTTTTTGTTATGGGGCTGGATAGTATTAATTGCAATAATTGGTCAAATGCTATTATCGCATTTTACAGATTAT
>MENE01000098.1 GCA_001769005.1 Bacteroidetes bacterium GWA2_31_9b
CTCAAATTGCTCTTGATATTCTTAAAAAAGGTGGAAATGCAATTGATGCAGCCATTGCAGCAAATGCTGCTTTGGGTTTGATGGAACCAACTGGTAACGGAATTGGTGGCGATTTATTTGCCATAATATGGGATGCAAAAACCCAAAAGTTATATGGTTTAAATGCAAGCGGACGTTCACCAAAATCGCTTACACTTGAGTATTTTAAACAGAATGGATATTCTAAAGTTCCATCACATGGACCACTTTCTGTTTCTGTTCCCGGATGCGTTGATGGTTGGTTCGAAATGCACAAGAAATTTGGTTCTATGAAAATGACCGATATTCTTAAACCTGCAATTGATTACGCTCGCGAAGGATTTCCTGTAAGTGAGCTCATAGCGTATTACTGGAACAGCAATTCTCGATTTTTAAAAGATTTCGACGGATTTAAAGAAATTTATATGCCCAATGGCAATGCTCCACAAAAAGGAGAAATATTTAAAAATCCTTATTTGGCAAATACACTAGAGAAAATAGCAATAGGAGGACGCGATGTTTTTTACAAAGGAGAAATAGCCAAAAAAATTGATGAGTATATGAAACGTCAAGGTGGATTTTTATCATACGATGACCTAGCAAGTCACACGTCGGAATGGATTGAGCCAGTTTCTACGAATTACAGAGGATATGATGTATGGGAATTACCCCCAAACGGACAAGGTATTGCTGCACTACAAATACTGAATATTCTTGAACAATACGATATTGCATCAATGGGTTTTGGCAGTGCCGAATATCTTCATGTATTAATTGAAGCTAAGAAACTTGCATTCGAAGATCGTGCAAAATATTATGCTGATCCGGCATTTGCGAATGTGCCTGTTGAACAATTAATTTCTAAAGAATATGCATTAAAACGCAAAGAATTAATAAACCCAAACCGTGCTGCTCGTGCATTTACACCTGGCGAACTGGAACAAGGCAATACCATTTATATGACAGTTGCCGACCAATATGGGAATATGGTTTCGTTAATTCAAAGTAATTATCGAGGAATGGGTTCCGGAATGACTCCGGAAGGCTTGGGATTTGTTATCCAGGATCGTGGCGAAATGTTTACCCTTGAAGAAGGACATGCGAACTGCTTTGCTTCAGGTAAAAGGCCTTTTCATACTATTATTCCTGCTTTTATTACTAAAGATGGCAAACCATTTATGAGTTTTGGAGTAATGGGTGGAGCTATGCAACCGCAAGGCCATGTTCAGATTGTTGTAAATATGATTGATTTCGGAATGAACCTTCAGGAAGCTGGCGATGCACCACGAATGCAACATTTAGGAAGTTCTGAACCAACAGGTGAAAAAATGACTGATGGTGGAACTCTTGTTCTCGAATCAGGATTTGATTACGAAGTAATTCGTGAATTGATGAAAAAAGGACATAAAATTGCTTATGATTTAGGTGGATATGGTGGATACCAAGCAATTCTATGGGATGAGAAAAACGGGGTTTACTTTGGTGCCTCTGAATCACGAAAAGATGGACAAGCGGCAGGATATTAATTACGAATTACGAATTTAACCTGATATCATATAAATATTTAAACTTAATCCTTATGATCTTCAATTTATTTAAGAAAAAGAAAAAAACAATTCAGTTGAAGGACTTATATGGAAATTCCTTATCAGTAGGAGATAGGGTTGAATCTCTCCGATATGATCTTGGAATTTGCACATTAATTGATACTGAAAAGGGATTCGAATATGAATCAGAATCTAGCGGGCAGAAAGTGAGTTATGCAAAAATGATTGATGCTGCAACGACACTGCAGAAGGTTAAGAAGATAAGTTGATATTACAGGTTTATTTATAACAATTTTAAATTATCGGATATTAAGCATTAAATTACTTTTAATCTTAATTATTCTTTAATTTTGGTTTAAGAATTAAAATCAATTGCTGAATCTATGATTCATTTGATAAAAAGACTTATCCCACCTGATAAATGGAAATTCCCTGTTCTAATTATGTTAGGAATATTTTTTGGACTTTTTATTTATTCATTCCATATTTCTAAAGCAACCTCATACTTATCTGATAATCCTGAAACCTGTATTAATTGCCACATAATGGTTCCGCAATATGCCACATGGAATCATAGCTCTCATCGCGAATTTACATCATGTAATGAATGCCATGTGCCTCATAACAACTTTTTTTCACATTATTATTTTAAAGCAAAAGATGGACTACGACATGCAACTATATTTACATTAAGAGCTGAACCACAGGTAATTCATATTAAAGAAGCCGGAGTTCAGGTTGTTCAGAATAATTGTATCCGTTGTCATTCCAACCTTATAAACTCTGCATCTTTAATGGTTCATAATGTTAATCATAAGACAAATAGAGAAACCAGATTATGCTGGGAGTGCCATAAAGAAACTCCACATGGCAGAGTAAACAGTCTTTCGAGTACACCCAATGCATTAGTACCTTTGCTTAAAAGTCCTGTTCCGCAATGGCTAAAAGAATTAACTGATAAATAAATAAAATTAAATAGTATGAAACCAATCAGCGATCAAATAAAGGAAAAACCATGGTTAGGATGGGCAATTTTCTTTAGTACCATTATTGTCGTTTTCTTTCTTGGTTTACTGGCATTGTCGATCATTGAACGACGCACAGAAGCTGTATTTGCATACACTCCTAAGGTAGAATACACACAATGGGAGCCACGTAACGAAGTTTGGGGTCAAAATTTCCCTCGTCAATACAATAGGTATATGCAAACTGCCGACACTTCTTTTGCAAGTAAATACAATGGTGGTGCAATGCGCGATATGCTTGCCGAAGATCCAAGATTAGTTGTTCTTTGGGCAGGATATGCATTCTCAAAAGAATATTCTCAAGGTCGAGGCCATTATTACGCAATTAATGATATCCAAAATATCTTGCGAACAGGAGCACCTATGGAAGGGCAAAAAAGCCCTCAGCCGAGTACATGTTGGACATGTAAAAGTCCTGATGTTCCAAGAGTGATGCAGGAAGTTGGAATAGCTGAATTTTATAAAGGAAGTTGGGATACCCGTGGTGCTGAAATAATGAATTTTATTGGATGTGCCGACTGCCACGATGCTCAAAACATGAATCTGCGAATAACTCGTCCTGCACTTGTTGAAGCATATGATCGCAGAGGATTGGATATCAACAAGGTAAGCCATCAGGATATGCGTTCACTGGTTTGTGCTCAATGCCATGTTGAATATTATTTTCAGGGTGAAGACAAGTATCTTGTATTTCCTTGGGATAAGGGTTTTACAGTAGAGGATGTAGAAGAATATTATGATAGCTATACTTTTAAAGATTGGACACATGCAATAAGTAAAACACCTATGTTAAAGGCTCAACATCCCGATTTTGAGATTTTCAATTCAGGAATACATGCTCAACGAGGTTTATCATGTGCCGATTGCCATATGCCTTATATGAATGAAGGTGGACAAAAATTTACGGATCACAAAATCCAAAGTCCATTAAATAATGTAGCAAACACTTGTCAGGTTTGCCATAGAGAGGAAACCCCAAAACTTATTGCAAATGTGTATGAGCGACAAGATAAAATAAAACAAAATAGAGATAAGCTGGAAGAACTTTTGGTTCGTGCTCATGTTGAAGCGGGAAAAGCATGGGAACTGGGAGCTAAGGAAATCGAAATGCAAGCCATATTGCAAGATATAAGACATGCACAATGGCGTTGGGATTTTATTGCTGCGTCACATGGTGGTTCGTTCCATAGCCCAATAGAATGTTCGAGAATAATATCTACAGGTATTGATATTGCTCAGGAATCTAGAATTAAGCTTGCCCGTTTATTGGCCAGTTATGGTTATAATAAAGAAGTACCTTATCCTGATATTGACACTAAAGAAAAAGCACAAAAATACATCGGGCTTGACATGCAAAAATTAAATGCCGATAAAGAAAAATTCATTAAAGAAGTTATTCCGCAATGGAAAAAACAAGCTGAAGAAAGAGAGAAAACTTATGCAATAAAAAACCTATAAAAAATGAATGGATCCGAAGAATTGTACTTCGGATTTTTTATTTAGCTACAAAAAAGATAATTACGAAATCAGATAAAGTAATACCTTTGATAAAATTTGAACAAACAATTTGATGCTGGGATTATTAAAAAAGATAGTCGGTTATATATTTCTAATACCAATTTATTTTTATAAGTGGGTAATATCACCATATACTCCTGCATCATGCAGACATACTCCAACATGTTCGCAATATGCTGTTGATGCAATTAAAATGTATGGCCCATTTACTGGAGGTTTGCTTTCAATAAATCGTATTTCACGATGCCATCCATGGGGAACTCATGGTTACGATCCGGTACCAAAAATCTTAGTTAAAAAATACAAACCATTCAAAAAAGGAAAATATTCGGTACTTAATAAATAGTTCAGGTAACACTTCATTTAGCATTAACAAACAATCTACTCAATCAATTGACTTGTATTATAATTTTTTCTACATTTAGAATTCATAAATGTTATACTCAAATTCTAAATAAAAAATTATGAAAATTAAAACTCTAATTATACTAGCTATTCTATTTGTTTTTTCTTGTCAAAACACTCCAAAAGAAAATACAAAGCAAGTGGAAACAATAATTAATCAGAACGATTTGGCAAATGCTCAAAAAGTAGAAATCAATATTGAGGGAATGACATGTACCGGATGCGAAAATGCAATACAAAAAACAATAGATAATTTTGATGGAGTTTATTCATCTAAAGCTGACTTTAAAAAAGGGATAGCTGTTTTTGAATTTGATTCAACTAAAGTTGATATTATAAAAGTGAAAGATGCAATTAACGAATTAGGTTATAAAGTTAAAAATCATAGCATATTAAATGAATAATTTTCTTAATTAAATTTTTAATTAAATCAGCATAATATGAAAAATCTAACTACTATTGGTCGAATTCTCTTTGGTTTACCATTTGGAATAATTGGTTTGAACCACTTTATTGTGGCTGATTTTTATACTGGCATGGTTAGTACATTTATCCCTGGTGCAGGATTCACAATTCTATTAACCGGTATTGCTCTTATTGCTGCATCAATAAGTATTATTATTAAAATGTATATAAAACTTTCTTGCATTCTCTTAGCAATTCTTCTTTTTATTTTTATAATGGTTATTCATATACCAAATTTATTTAACCATTCGGAATCAATGTTAGCACTTATGGCACTTTTAAAGGATACTGCACTTATGGGTGGAGCACTTATGATTGCTGGTATTTATCATGAAGAAAAAAACGAATCCTGAATTTCATAACTAATAAATATGAGAAAATATAGTATTTTAATGATTTTGTTACTCCTTATAAGAGGAGCAAACCTGTATTGTCAAGACCCGGTTACCAAAGATATTATTGAAATAGGATGGTTAGAGCACTTGGAAGATACAATCCCTCTTGATCTTAAATTTTATAGTGAAGAAAATAAAATTGTGACTTTAAAACAGCTCA
>MENE01000099.1:0-147 GCA_001769005.1 Bacteroidetes bacterium GWA2_31_9b
CTTAACCATTGTCCTGTATATGAAACTTTAAAGAAATAAGGATTGTTTGTTTGAGCCATACTGAACGGAAAAATAAAACCGGGAGAAGCAATCATCTCGTTTTCTTGAAAGTGTTGATATAACAATTGTTTAACCTTTTCGGTAAAA
>MENE01000099.1:170-418 GCA_001769005.1 Bacteroidetes bacterium GWA2_31_9b
GCCAATATGAACAATTTTTATGTTTCCCGATTCTAGTATTTTAGTTAGTTTCGAACGGATACTATCATTTATTTGAATTGTGTTTTTCTGGCAATGAATAAAACTTAACGAATCGCAGATACTCTGTCCTGAAACAGAAGTAAAAATTAAAAGGGAAATAATAAATAAGCTAATTTGTTTCATTACTACTTACTTGAATTTGTTCAGTTGGATTATTTAAATAATTTTTATAATCATTCATTAAAGCA
>MENE01000099.1:532-3814 GCA_001769005.1 Bacteroidetes bacterium GWA2_31_9b
ATTGCTTCGTATGTGTCCCAGAAAGCACACCCTGCATTAAATGCAGCCTTTTTTTGAGCATCTCTGATTTTTTCAATATTAGGATATGTTACAAATTGTCCGTTTTCATTACGCGACATATCTGAAACACCAATAACTATAATACATATATCAGGTCGTAGGCTTTTTAATGTTTTCAACTGTTTTTCAAGTTGTTTTTGGTAATATGAGTAATCACTTACAATATGAGGAACAAGGTTTACTCCAAATTGCATCAATACAAGTTTTACGTTCAGTTTCTGATACATAGCTCTAAAAAATGGAAGGTCAGTTTTTGTGAAATCAGTACCACTACTTCCTCGTAAAGGTATATTATCTACTGCGATGCCTTTGTAATCATCAAGTGCAATAGCGTATATGTCAGGACTATCTTCACCTTTAAAACTAATTGTAATTTCATCTATAGAACCATCAATTTTCCATGATATTGTATTTAAATCGCGAGTAACCGGAATCAATTCTGCATCTAAAATACTGTCTTTGTATTTTAATTCTGCAACAAAAGGTTTTTCATTGTACCCGTAAAATACTTTGCAATGTTTAAATTTTCGGGTATTTAAATACGTGTTATTCGATTTTCGAAGATTAATCTCACCAATATATACATTTTGATTTTCTTGAATTAAAGGAGTAAATCTACTGTAACTCATTAATGCCCCAAGTCTCTTATGATAAATGTTCCCGTTTCGTATACTTTGCATTGTATATCGTTCCCAATCACCACTTAAATTTTGTTCTATAGAAATGCTTGTGCCTTTAATTATTACAGCTGGAAATAAACCAATTCCAGAACCTCCAAACTCTCTTTGTAGCTCTTTTCGAATATAAGAACTAATTCTATCGCCCTCTATCTGAGAATCGCCATAATGTAAAATACGAATTAAATCGCCCGATGATTTTAATTTCTGAAGACTATTAAAAAAAGGATTAAGTGCCTGATTTTTATTATCTGGATATTCAAGCATTTGATTCACAGTGCCCGGAGAAGTCGTTTTTTTCTTAAATGTTGTTGTGCTATCAGTTTGTTCAAATGTTGTGTCAATTGGTAAATGAATCATTAGTGAATCAGAAATAATTTCGATGCTATCTGCAAAATCAGATGTATTTTTTTCAATAAAAGTATCTGGTTGTTGTACCTGGTATTTTTCGATTATGCCTGAAATATCTGCCAAATTTACCTTTTTAACAGCAAATACCGATTTAAGTTGGGGAAATCGAAGGCGATAGCTTGATCCTAAATTAATTCCATCGTTTGGAAAAAAATATGATATTATGGCAAGTAGTAATAAAACAATAAAAAGAAATATAAATATTTTAATAGGTCGCATAAATTATTCTTACTAAATACCTCTTTAAAGGGAATTTCGAGAGCTAAATATATTACTATTTATTTAAATTTTCACCTGCTTATTGACTTTCCAAAAATATATTGCTGAATTGGTAAATTTGAAAATGTTGATTTTGTTCACATATTGGAACCTGAGGAAAACCTAATGTATGAAATAGTTTATTAGTTGTTTTAATTTGATTTTGAATCAAAAAATAAACCTTATTTAACAATTTAAATCATTTTTTCTCAAACATTCTCTATTGTTATATGTTAATTATTTAATATCTTTGATTTAGTGAACATAAAAATATAAATATAAATGAGTAAGGACCAACCTATTGCCGCTAAAAATCATAACCTTTTCATTATTCTTTCAGCTCTTTTTATTACAAATGCACTAATGGCTGAGTTTATCGGGGTTAAGATTTTGTCATTGGAAAAAATATTAAATATTAATCCATTAAATATTCCTTTTATTGGCGATTCTTTTCTCAGCTTAAATATGAGTGTTGGTGTTATTATTTGGCCTATAGTATTTATTATATCAGATATTATTAATGAATATTATGGCAGAAAAGGTGTTCGTAAAATCAGTATTATTGCGTCTCTTCTTATTGCTTATGCATTTATTATTGTTGTATTCTCAACTCAATCTCCTCCAGCTGATTTTTGGTTATCAAATAACTCTGTTGATCCCGATGGAAATCCATTTAATATTAATTTTGCATATAACTCAATTTTTAGGCAAGGAATGGGAATTATTGTTGGTTCGATAACTGCATTTCTTGTTGGCCAGTTAGTCGATGCATATACATTTCATTATTTAAGAATACTTACCAATCACAAATGGCTTTGGCTTAGAGCAACAGGCTCTACGGTTATATCGCAACTAGTCGATAGCTTTTTAATTCTTTTTATTGCATTTTATCTTTTAGGAAACTGGTCATTTGTTCAGGTTATATCTGTTGGGTTAATTCAATATATTTATAAAATTGCAATAGCAATTGTTTTAACTCCGGTTATTTACTGGATGCATTATATTATTGATAAGTATTTAGGTAAAGAACGATCGCATGAAATGATTGAACTAGCTACATCTGCATAGCTATTAGGCAGATTGTCAATAATTTATAAATAAATTTAACTTTCCAGTGGTTTAAACTATTGGAAAGTTTTATTTTTATGAACCTTTACTTGATAAAAAATAAATCAGCTTATTATGAAAAAAATTTTTATTTTGATTTTTTGTGCTCTTGCATTGAATAGTTTTGCACAAACTTCTTCGCAAAATTATATTCAATATGTAAACCCATTGGTTGGTACAAAAAATATGGGACACACATATCCCGGAGCAACGGTACCTTTTGGAATGGTGCAACTGGGTCCGGAAACCGATACGGTACAATATGAATTGAATGGAAAATACAATAGCGATGTTTATAAATATTGCTCAGGATATCAATACAATGATAAAACAATTGTAGGATTTAGCCATACCCATTTTAGTGGTACGGGCCATTCCGATTTAGGAGATTTTTTAATTATGCCTACAGTTGGCGATTTAAAATTAAATCCGGGTACTTCTGATAATCCCGAAAGCGGTTATCGTTCAAGATTTAATCATAATACTGAAATAGCACAACCTGCTTATTATAAAGTATTGTTAGATGATTATAATGTTCAGGCAGAACTCACTTCAACAAACAGAGTTGGATTTCATCAATATACTTTTCCAAAATCTGATTCATCACACATCATTCTCGATTTAATATCCGGCATTTATAATTATCCCGAAAAAAATGTATGGACTTTTATACGGATTGAAAACGATACATTAATTACAGGTTATAGACAAACAAATGGTTGGGCACGAACCCGGACAGTATATTTTGCTATAGTATTTTCGAAGCCAT
>MENE01000099.1:3969-9302 GCA_001769005.1 Bacteroidetes bacterium GWA2_31_9b
AAAGTAAAATCCGAAAGTCAGGAATTATGGAATAATGAGTTGAGTAAAATTGAAATTGAGACATTGAATCTGAAAGACAAAGAAACTTTTTATACCGCATTATATCATACTTTTCTTGGACCAATTACGTATATGGATATCGATGGAGCTTATCGAGGACTTGACCAGAATATTCATTATGCAAAAGGATTTACAAATTATACTGTCTTTTCACTCTGGGATACTTATCGCGCTTTACATCCTCTGTTTAATCTTATTCAGCCCAAACGAAATGCTGATATGGTTCAATCAATGCTTGAGCATTACAATCAAAGTGTTCATAAAATGCTACCTGTTTGGTCGCATTATGCAAATGAAAACTGGTGTATGATTGGTTATCATAGTGTTTCTGTAATAGTTGATGCATTTATTAAAGGAAATTTAAATATTGCAAACTCTCAGGCTCTACTCGATGCATGTGTTTCAACTGCTGAAAACAAATATTATGATGGAATTAACTATTATATGCAATTGGGTTATGTTCCCGAAGATAAAAACTCTTCTTCTGTTTCAAAAACTCTGGAATATGCCTATGATGATTGGTGCATAGCACAAATTGCAAAGCAAATTGGGAATAAGAATGTGTATGATCGATTTTTAGTAAGATCGCAAAATTTCAATTCGGTTTACGATACTTCTATTGGATTTATGCGACCTAAATTATCTGATGGCAAGTGGAAGACCGAATACAATACCTTAAGTACTCACGGACAAGGATTTATTGAAGGAAATGCGTGGAATTACAGTTTTTATGTTCCACATCAACCTGAACAATTAATACAAATGATGGGTGGAAAAGAAAAATTTACTCAACATCTCGATTCGTTGTTTACCATGTATATTGATGATTCGCATTTTGCAGAAACGGAAGATATAACCCGTGATGGAATAATTGGAAATTATGTTCATGGAAACGAACCCGGTCATCACATACCGTATTTGTACAATTGGACAAACCAACCATGGAAAACGCAAGAGCGCGTTCGAATGATTATGGAAACCATGTACTCCAATATTCCCGATGGATTATGTGGTAACGACGATGCAGGTCAAATGTCGGCATGGTATATTTTCAGTGCATTGGGATTTTATCCTGTTTGCCCTGGTAGCGATAAATATGCAATTGGAAGCCCAATGATAAAATCTGCCAAAATAAATCTCGAAAATGGAAAACAGATTCTAATTGAAACAAAAAATCAAAAACCGGGAAATGTCTTCGTGAAGAAAGTTTTGGTTAATGGCAAAGAAATAAAAGATAATATCTTCTTGCATTCTGATTTAGTGAATGGAAGCCATATTGTTTTTTATTTAGATTCAAAACCAAGTAATTAATAGACAGATTTTGTATTTTTGCCTTCCAAAATTTTATAAAATGAAGAAAAGTTTATTATTAATTTTTGTGTTATTTCCTTTTTTATTAAGTGCACAAACAAGTATTTACGATATTCAGTATACAACAAATTCTGTTGATGGAACATATCCATCACTCTATAATGGACAATCAGTAACAACAGGTGGAATTGTAACTGCAATAGATTACTTAGGAGGTCGGTATTTTATTTCATCATCACAAGGAGGTGCATGGAATGGACTATTTATTTACAGTAATACAAATTCTCCTGCTATTGGTGATAGTATTCTTATTACAGGTACAGTGTTCGAATACAGTGGATTTACAGAAATTCAAAATTTAAGTTCTTTTCAGGTAAAGAGTACTTCAAACATTTTACCTGAAACTGCAAAAATATCAACTAACGAAGTAACCGCAGAAGCCTACGAAGGTGTTTTAGTTGAAGTAAACAATGCTGCTGTAAGTCAAATTTTTGACAGTTATGGAAACTGGTGGGTAAACGATGGAAGCGGAGCTTGTGAAATTCGTCCTGGAATCTATAATTTTATGAATAATGAGTTTCCATTAATGTTGAACTATCCTTTTCAAAGCATAATTGGTGTTATTGGAATTAATTATGGATCAATATCAATTCAACCTAGATTCATAGATGACATTAAGTCTGAAAATGAAACGTTTATTCTGTCAACAAACGATAAAACCGTAACAAATTTTGAAAGTGTAGAAATTCCGGTCACAATTGCTATTCTTAATCAATCAGAAACTATAAGTAGTTATGAAATAAAAATGACATACAATCCGTCAGTTTTTCAATACACTAATTTCGATATTACTGGTACAATTTCAGAATCCGGAACAATTACCGACGAATCTACCGAAGGAAATATTGTGCTAAAATTTAGCGGTAATTTTATTTGTGATGGAATTGAAACCCTTATTAAACTTATATTCATTCCAGCTGAATCAGGTAATGCGAATATTCAATTTAATACACCAACAATAAATGGGAGCGAAGTTTTATTTCATTCAGCAGGAGAGCTTGAAAATACATTTTCAGAGTGTGATACCCCTATTGGCGATACCTTAACAATTGTTCAATATCCATTATTAAATATTCCTGCAATAGTTATTCCAGATCAGGAATTAAGTATAATTTGTTTTGCGCCACAAACCACCACAAGCTGGGATGCAGAATTGTTTTATAATGATATTATTGTTCCACTTGATATTACACAGTCAAATTTTGATTCTGGATTACAACGCTGGACGTTAAAAGCTAATATTCCAGATATTGACGTTTATGAATTGTACGATTTAAGAGTTACTGCTTCTGATGGTATTTTTGATGAAGTAATAAATGCTGTAAAAATTATTGATCAGTATAAAGACAACTATTATTTTGTTCATATAACGGATGCTCATCTTCCTACACACTTATTTTATCCCGATGGGAGTAATGATACTTCTGAGTTAGATGATTTATATGAAGTAATTAAAGACATTAATTTAATAAATCCGGAATTTGTATTATTTACCGGTGATGTTATTAATGATGGTGAAATGGAAGATTTTGATTGCAGAAGAAACCATACAAAAACAATCGAGCTATTACAAAAATTTGAAGTTCCTGTTTTTATTGTTCCTGGCAATCATGATTTAGGTGGTTGGGTTACAACTCCTCCATCGCAAGGCACATCACGAAGAGAATGGTGGCGCTTTTTTGGTTGGAGACAACCCGAAATTCCTCCTGTAACTCAAGAGTATTATACCCACGATTACAGCTTCGATTATGGCAACATCCATTATGTTGGACTTGAAGCTTACGATAATTATGATAGTTATATGTTCGATGTTTATGGTAGTACAAGTTTTATTCCTTCACAAATTACCTGGCTACAAAGTAATTTAGCTAGTGCTGGAAGTAAAAAGAAAGTATTATTTTATCATTACGATTTTAAACATGAGTTAGACCTTTCAACTTTAGGAGTTGATATGGCTTTATGGGGGCACATACATTCTGATGATGGTGATATTAATACATTTCCGTATAATCTTTCAACAGATAATGTTTGTGATGGAACAAGTGCATATCGTGTTGTAAGAGTTAATAACAATATTCTTCAACCAGAAAACACTATTTATTCATATTCATCTGAAGATATGATTCGTATAAATTATAACATGATTAATAACGGATCATTAGATAGTTTGTCTGCAACTGTTTATAATAAGCATAATCAGGAATTTAAAAACGGGCTAGTAAAATTTATTATGCCCTTAAGCAATTATGGATATACTGTAACTAATGGAACTTTAGAACAGGTTAATTCAGATTCTTATGCAGAATGTTATGTAAATGTTCAAATCCCGGCAAATAATAACATTACAACAACTATAAAGAAAAATTTTGAAGATAATCCAACTTATATTAATGAGAAACAAAATCTGTTTGGAATACATAATTTTCCAAATCCTTTTAGTACAAAAACAAATATTGATTTTAAACTAATTAATTATTCCAGAGTTAATATTTCTGTATATAATATTACTGGACAATTGGTAAAGATTCTTGTTGATGAATACAAATCTCCGGGTGAATATTCAATTGTTTGGGATGCAACGAATTCTAAAGGCACTCAAATTGAAAATGGAATCTATTTTTATAAATTCTTACTTAATGGAGAGCAAGTTGATTACCAACAAATAATATATATTAAATAAAATTTTTAAAGAAAAAAATTATTACCGATTCAGGGTCAACCTATTTTATAAGAGATATTAATTCTTATTTTTCGGGGTTTTTTCTTCTTTTGGTTTGTCTTCAACTTTAGGAGGTTCAAAACTATATGCAATGCCTTCAATATTGTATGTAGGTGATTCACCAAAACCTCCAATTGATTCTTCTTTTGTTACTAATACGATAGCGCCTCCAAGAAGTGCAGCACGTTTCTGTATTCGAATTACAGCACTATTTTTTGCTGCTTTTGCATTTCTGCTTCCTGCAGATGATTTTCCCTCAACAGGTCCAAGATCATACAATCCTTCAACATCAGTTTTTCTGTCAGTTACTATAACTGTTTTCCAATCTCCTTCTTCAACCATAGTAAAAGCAGGTTTGTTGAATACCTCTTTACGTCCATTATCATGAACAATATATTGAATTTGTTTTCTTTCAACAGTTACAGATTCCATAGTTTTAGGATCAAAATAACGAACCGTTGCCGACGATACATTTTTAATTTGAACAACAAGTTTCTTTCTGCTTAACATATAGATTGTATCTAAATCCTGAGTAGGATTTTGGGCAAATAATAAAAAACTATTAAGTGTTAATAAACCCACAAAAATCAATCTATATACCTTCATAAAATTTAGTTTTTATCGCTTACAAAAATAGTATACGAAATTAACAAGATAAATAGTATTCGTCAAAAAATATACCAATAAAAAATATTTATATATCTTAAAAATTGAATTCCTTATTTTACAAGCAAATTAGAATCATTATAAAAGATTTATTTTTATAAACACAATTCATTTATATTTATTTATATTTTTGTTCTTTAATGATTGTGACAATTATTTCGACATATATGATTAGTATTATTCGTTCAATTTTTATCTGGATTTTTATTTTATCAAGTGCACTTTTTTTTACTTCGATATTTACATTAGTATGGTTACTAACGGTTTTGTTCGACAAGCGACTATATGTGATCAGTAAACTAGCACTATTTTGGGGTTCACTTTATACACGTTTAAATCCTTTATGGAATGTTTACGTAATAAATAAAGAAAAGATAAATATAAAAGAAACATATGTTGTTGTAGCTAATCATCAATCACTTGAAGATATTATTGTTTTGTACCGACTAGGAAAACCTTTTCGCTGGGTGTCAAAATCCGAAGTTTTTAAAATTCCATTTTTCGGTTGGATGATGAA
>MENE01000099.1:9317-11002 GCA_001769005.1 Bacteroidetes bacterium GWA2_31_9b
CCTGAGGGTACTCGCTCCAAAACAGGTCAGCTGGGAAATTTTAAAGAAGGGGCTTTTAAATTGGCACAAAATACAAAAACAACAGTATTGCCTGTAATCATAAATGGTACAAGCGACGATTTACTTTCTAAATATGGTAGATTTAAAGGAAGCCATACTGTTCAAATAAAAGTTCTTGATCCTATTCCTTATTCTCAATATCAAAATATTGATACGCTCGAATTTGCAAAACAAGTCCGGAGTTTAATGGAAAAAGAACTCAATAATTTAAGAACAGTATAACATTTTTTATAATTTAAGAAACTTCAAAATTAAGCAAACCTACTTTTCAACAGATAGAAATTATTCTGTAATTCTTTACTAATTAATATTCAATTGGTTAGTTTGGTGATGTAAGCTCAGTGGAATAAATATTTGTTGATAAACATTTTTAACAGTGACTTTACTTTTATATATATTTGACAAAAATTTGGTGAAATGACGGCAATTTATTCTGAAGATAGTATTCGTACCCTCGATTGGCAAGAACACATAAGGAAGCGTCCCGGAATGTATATCGGGAAACTGGGTGATGGTACTTCGCACGATGATGGAATTTATGTGTTAATGAAAGAAGTTATCGATAACTCAATTGATGAATACATGATGGGGTTTGGTAAATCAATTGATATTGAAATTACCGGACAGAAAGTGAAAGTTCGTGATTACGGACGTGGGGTTCCTTTAGGTAAAGTTTTAGATGTAGCTTCAAAAATGAATACCGGAGCAAAATACGACTCTAAAGTGTTTAAAAAATCTGTTGGACTAAATGGAGTTGGTATTAAAGCAGTAAATGCTCTTTCCAGCAACTTTAGAATTGAAGCGTATCGTGAGGGTGAAAAAAAGGTAATTGATTTTGCTCATGGTGAACTTGTTAACGAAGAAGATATTCAGCCTACATCCGAGAAAAACGGAACTATGGTTTCCTTCAAACCAGACAGTTTACTTTTTAGCGATTATCATTACGTGGAAGAGTATGTAGAAACGATGATCCGTAATTATGTTTATCTAAACTCCGGTTTAGTAATAAATTTAAACGGAAAAAGATTCTTCTCAGAAAATGGTCTCCGCGATTTGCTGGAAGAAAATCTAAGCACTGAAAGTCTGTATCCGATTATACATATAAAAGGTGAAGATATTGAAGTTGCTTTAACACATGGAAATCATTACGGTGAAGAATATTACAGTTTTGTAAACGGACAGTTTACTTCACAGGGAGGTACTCATCTTATTGCTTTTCGTGATGCTTTAGTAAAAACAATTAGAGAGTTTTATCACAAAGATTTCGATCCTTCTGATATTAAAACATCTATTGTTGCAGCAATAAGCATAAAAGTTGAAGAGCCAATTTTCGAATCTCAAACAAAAACAAAGCTTGGTTCTAAAAATATTTCCCCTGATGGTGTATCGATAACAAATTTTATTCGTGATTTTCTTAAAAAAGAACTTGATAATTATTTACATCGAAATCAGGAAACAGCAGAGTTACTTCTTCAAAAAATTCAAGATTCAGAAAAAGAACGAAAAGCAATTTCTGATATCAAGAAAATTGCTAAACAAAGAGCAAAAAAATCGAATCTTCACAATAAAAAATTGCGCGATTGCAGATTTCACTTTAATACAAGTGAAGAATTTAAAAACGATAC
>MENE01000099.1:11024-11731 GCA_001769005.1 Bacteroidetes bacterium GWA2_31_9b
GATTCTGCCAGCGGTTCTATTACTAAATCACGTGATGTTAATACACAAGCTGTTTTTAGCTTAAAAGGAAAACCTCTAAATACTTACGGTTTAACAAAAAAGATTGTTTACGAAAACGAAGAATTTAACTTATTGCAAGCTGCTTTAAACATTGAAGAAGGAATTGAAAATCTTCGTTACAATAAAGTAATTGCAGCTACCGATGCCGATGTCGATGGTATGCACATTCGATTATTATTACTTACATTCTTTTTGCAGTTTTTCCCTGATTTAGTTAAAAATGGACATTTATTTATTTTGCAAACACCACTTTTCAGGGTTCGAAATAAAAAGGATACTTTTTATTGTTATAGTGAAGCAGAAAAGGAAGAGGCCATGAAAAAACTGGGAGCTAATCCTGAAATCACACGATTTAAAGGTTTAGGTGAAATATCTCCAGATGAGTTTAAGCATTTTATTGGTAAAGACATTCGTCTCGATCCTGTTCGTTTACGACGTGATGATGCTGTAAACGACTTACTTGAGTTTTATATGGGAAAAAACACTCCCGAAAGACAAGATTTTATTGTTGAGAATCTTAAAATTGAAGTCGTTGAAGAAGGTTGATTTTGATTTTTTTTAAAATGTAATATTGTAGTCTACATATATTGAAAGAGGATGAGCACAGAAAAATTTGAAAATATTGATCCCGAAAATAAAGAAGAAAT
>MENE01000100.1:0-21288 GCA_001769005.1 Bacteroidetes bacterium GWA2_31_9b
ACTTTATCGAAAATGTAGCTATACTGGCATTGGAAAGAAAAGATGTTGGAATAGTTGAAATAAATAAATTAGTTAAAAAATATGGCTCATCAGAACAAGCTATAGAAAAAATTGAAAAAAATAAAGAAAGCGAACCAATTAAGGTTAGTGCAAAAGAAAATACAATTTCGAGTATCAGGGTTTCTTCTGACAAACTTGATCATATGATGAATCTTGTTAGTGAGCTAGTAACAACTCAAGCCAGACTTTTATTATATGCTGAGAAATCAAATAATCCTGAACTAAATACAATTGTTGAAAATATGCAAAAGCTTTCTCGTCAAATTCGCGATAATGCTTTTGATATTGTACTTATTCCTATTGAAACCATGTTAACGCGATTTCAACGATTGGTTAGAGATTTATCACATGAACTTAAAAAGAATGTTGTTTTTGAAGCTATAGGGGCAGAAACAGAACTTGATAAAACAATAATTGAAACATTAACCGATCCAATATTACATATTTTGAGAAATTGTCTCGATCATGGAATTGAGCTTCCCGAAGTAAGAAAAAAGTTGGGTAAACCAGAACAAGGAAAAATAATTCTTAAATCATTTTATTCTGGAACAAATGTTCTAATTCAAATAATTGACGATGGAGCTGGAATTAATGCCGATAAAATTAGAAAAAAGGCTATTCAAAAAGGAATGATTACTGAGAACACAGTTTTATCGAATACAGAAATTTACGACCTTATTTTTCTTCCTGGATTTACAACTGCCGAGAATGTTACCGATGTTTCGGGAAGAGGTGTTGGAATGGATGTTGTAAAACGAAAGATTAATGAACTTAGAGGCGATGTAATAATTGATTCTGCTATAAATAAAGGAACAACTTTAACAATTAAAGTTCCTTTAACTTTATCAATAATAGATGGACTACTGGTTTCAATTGATAAGGATTTTTATATTATCCCACTATCGGTGGTTAATAAAATATACGTAATAGTACATGAGTATATTGCTGATAAATTTAACAACCTTATTGTACTCGACGGAAAACAATACCCTTTCTTTTCATTACGAAAAGAGCTTGATTATAATTCTGAAAATCCTTTAAACGAAAGAGTAATACTTGTTACATATGAAGATGGAATGGTTGGATTAGTTGTAGATGAAGTTATTGGTGAGTATCAGGCGGTACTTAAATCTCTTGGCAAATTATATAAAAATCAGGAAATTATTTCAGGTGCAACCATATTAGGAGATGGCACAGTTTCATTAGTGTTGGATTCTAATAAAATGATTAAAAAATTTTCAAAAAAAATTGAACTAACAAATAAAATTTAGAGGAGGAAACTATGAATATTGATTCTCTATCCCAAATAAATTCTTATTTATCATTCAAACTGGGTGATGATGAATTTGCAGCTCATGTGAGCAAAGTATTAAATATACTTGAAATGATAAATATTACACCAGTTCCCAGATCGCCCGAATATATGAAAGGGGTTGTGAATCTTCGCGGAACAGTTTTACCAATTATAGATACCAGAATAAAGTTTGGTATGACTCCAACAGAATATACACAAAATACATGTATAGTAGTTATGGATATTTTAATGGATAATGATACCATCCAGCTTGGGGCTCTTGTAGATTCTGTTGTTTCGGTTATTGAAATTGAAAACGAACAGATTCAACCACCTCCAAGCTTAGGAAGTAAATATAAATCGGAATTTATTTTAGGCGTTGCCAAAATTGAAGAACATTTTATAATGATTCTAGATATGGACAAAGTATTTTCTTCTGATGAGTTAATTATGGTTATGGAAAGTACGGATGAAGCTTAAAAAATATTTTTAAAATACTCAAAAGGAACTTTATGAAATCATTAAATGACCTGAAAATTGGATTTAGATTAAAATTACTGGTCGGCTTAGCTGTATTTTTTGTAATATCATTATTAGGGTTCGAAACTTTTATTGTGAATAAAAGAGTTATCACTCAGAATACTGATTTATTTATATTTTCTCAACTTGACCAGATATCCGAATTAATTAGCCAACATACTTATTCCAAAAAAGTTAACATCAACGACGCGCTTAACCTAACAAGCAATTTACTTTCCGAAAATAATCTTCGCATAAAAAAAGAGATATCAATTGAAACAGAAGATATTTTCCAAGGAAAAAAAGCAATTTATAAGGTTTTTAAATGGCAATTAAATGAAAATGGCTTAAATAATAATCCAGTTTTTTGTAATCAGATTGAAAAATTAACCGGTAATAAATTATCGATATACCAAAAAACAAAAGATGGTTATTTTTTAATTGCATCAAATATTGATAAATCAAGTTCAATATTTGAATATAACAACACTTTCCTTTTAACATCAGAAGAAATTCAGAAAATTGAAAATGGAGAACGTTATATATATTCAAAATCTGTAAATAACAAATATCTTTTATTGGCATGCGATGCATTATGGGTTAATGGAGAAATTGTAGGAATGATTATGTTACAGAATGAAAATATTGAATCATCATATTTATCAACAGTTTTAAAAAAGAAAACATATTTCGACGATGGTTTTGTATCTATAATCCAAAAAGATGGG
The DNA here is from genome assembly GCA_001769005.1 of Bacteroidetes bacterium GWA2_31_9b. Lineage (GTDB taxonomy): Bacteria > Bacteroidota > Bacteroidia > Bacteroidales > UBA12077 > UBA12077. The sequence goes on from MENE01000100.1 coordinate 2,602, forward strand.
TATTATTTATACCACCCCGATATGCAAGGTGAAAGTGCTGCAAATTTTATGTTTTTTAAGGAATTAATTCATAAAAATTCCGAATCAGAAAAGTTTGAAATTAAATGGCCTGAAACAGATTCTGGACGAATAAAATATTTGTATTTTAAATATATTCCAGAGTACAATTTTTATATAACAATTGTTTTTGATAAAAGCGGTTTGTTTGCTTCTCTTAAGAAATTAGCATTTTCGATAATGTTTGCAATATTTCTTGCTATCTTATTATTCTTTGCAATAATAACATGGTTTTCTAAAAAAATTGTAACTAATATTAATCATGGAATTGAGTTTGCTCAAAAAGTTTCTGAAGGAGATTTATCGGCAAATTTTAAAATTGACCAAAAAGATGAGATTGGAATGTTGGCTGTATCATTAAACAAGATGGTTGTTCAACTTCGGAATATTGTTGATCAGGTAAATGTTAGTTCAAACAATATTGCTTCTGCCAGTCAGGAAATAAATTCAGGTTCTCAGCAACTTTCACAAGGAGCAAATGAACAAGCAGCATCTACTGAAGAAATATCATCATCTATGGAGCAAATGGTTGCTAATATTCATCAGAATACTACTAATGCAGTTCAAACCGAAAGAATGTCAAGAAAATCGTCAGAAGGAATGAGGTTTGTATTAGGATCTGCATTGCAAAACAGAAATTCGATAAATAATATTGCCGAGAAAATTTCCATAATAAATGAAATTGCATTTCAAACCAATATTCTTGCATTAAATGCAGCAGTTGAAGCAGCACGTGCAGGCGAGCATGGAAAAGGATTTGCTGTTGTTGCAAACGAAGTTCGACGATTAGCAGAACGCAGTAAAATTGCTGCTCAGGAAATCGACGAATTATCGAAAACCAGTGTTAAAGTGAACGAGGAAGTTGCTTTTTTAATGGAACAAATAGCACCTGAAATTGAAAAAACGTCTAAACTGGTTCAGGAAATTGCTTCGTCGAGTCTTGAACAGAATTCAGGAGCAGAACAAGTAAATAGTGCTATACAACAACTAAATCAAGTAACTCAGCAAAACGCTGCAGCATCAGAAGAATTAGCTGCATCGGCTCAGCAACTGGAGTTTCAGGCTGGAAAACTTAAAGTAAACATTGAATTTTTTAATAAAAAAAATATTGAGACTAATAAATCTGAAATGTAGTTTGTAATATTTTAAAGTGTTTCTAAAGAAAAAAATTCTATTATGAAAATGAATGATTTTAAAATAGGGTTCCGGTTAAATCTGATGTTAATGTCGATAACATTTTTAATAGTTTCTATGTTGGGAACATATGCATTTATTAAAAATAAGATGCGGATTAGAGAATATTCAAACAACTTAATTATTGATATGATAAATGGTTTTGATGAAAATATTAATCATCATGTGCTTGATTTTCAGAAACAAATTCTTAAATACAATCAAATTACAAACCAAATGATTTGTAAAAATGAAACGTATAATTTCAATAATGGGTTTTTAAATGCAGATGCAAAAATAATTCTAAATGAAGATTTAAGAAGATTATCAATAGAAGCATTGAATTCTGGAAATATACCCCTTTTTGGAAATACTACATTGTTAAATTCTATCAAAAATAATACACAAACAAATTGTGTTTTGTTTCAAAAAACATCAGTTGGTTTTCTTTGTATTTCAAGTTCCGATAATAAAAAATATTCAATAGGCGATATAATTCCATTTGATTCAGAAATTATTAAACAAACTGAAGAAAATGGTTTGTATTATGAATCAATTTTTAATGATGAAAATAAAGGAATAGGTGTTTATAGTGCACAATATATTAAAGAAAAATTACAAGTCATATTATATACAAGTACACCTAAATATAATATAGATGTAATAAGAGACCTTTTTCATTCAAAATCAATTTATACCGATGGATATGCTTTTATAATATCAAAAGAAGGTGATTTTATTATTGAACCAAACGATAAATATAAATATGAAGAAGCTTCAAAATTAATTCAGGTTATTAATGAAAATCAAGATTCAGAAGAAAAAGTAAAATTCTATGATAAATCAAAATCACAAAAATATTTATACTATAAATATAGCAATGTTGCTCAAGCATATATTGGTGTAGTTGCTACAGACGACTATATTTTCGTTGAATTAAAAAGTTTTAAAAAATTGATTTTTGTGAGTATAGCTATAGCTCTTTTAGTTTTTTTTATACTCTTGGTTTTTATCTCAAAAAATATAACATCACCATTAAAAAAAGGAGTAGAGTTTGCACTTCAGGTTACTGCCGGAAATTTGCAGGCAACTATTGATATTAATCAAAAAGATGAGGTAGGTCAATTAGTTGATTCGTTAAATAAAATGGTAATAAATCTTCGCAATATAATTTCAGAAATAAATGTAAGCACCGATCAGATTGCAGTTTTGAGTATGCAAATGAGTTCAAGTTCGCAACAACTATCACAAGGAGCCAGTGAACAAGCATCGTCGGCCGAGCAGGTTTCATCATCAATGGAGCAGATGGTTTCGAATATCCAGCAAAATGCCGATAATGCTCAACAAACCGATAAAATATCGAAAAAAGCTGCCGAAGGAATGAATACAGTGAAAACATCATCGGAAGAGAATTACGAAGCAGTAAATAATATATCCGAAAAAATTTCAATCATTAATGATATTGCTTTTCAAACAAATATACTGGCATTGAATGCTGCAGTTGAAGCAGCCCGAGCAGGGGAACATGGGAAAGGTTTTGCAATGGTTGCAAGCGAAGTAAGAAAATTAGCCGAACGAAGCCGAATATCTGCAGATCAAATAGAAAAATTATCACGTGTAAGCGTAAAATCGAACGATCAGGTTGCCCGGTTAATGGACGAGATAGCTCCCGAAATTGATAAAACAGCAAAACTAATTCAGGAAATTACTGCAGCCAGTTTAGAACAAAATTCAGGAGCCGATCAGGTAAATAGTGCCATTCAGCAGCTTAATCAGGTAACCCAACAAAATGCTGCAGCATCTGAAGAGTTAGCAACTAGTGCTGAAGAACTTGCAAGCCAGGCACAACAATTAAAAGAAACAATAGCTTACTTTAAAACGGGTATGGAATTAAATAAAGAAACATTATCAACTAGTAATACTGTAGAAATTAAAAAATCATTAGACCACACTAATTTTAGTCAGGTAGTAAATTCTAAATATGAATCAAGAGGTGTGGATATTAACATGCTAGACGATAATAAACTTGATGATAATTATGAAAGTTTCTAATGTTTATAAAAATAATAAATTTAAATCTAAAGTTTAATTTAAATAAAATACTATGAAAAAGAAAGTTACTTATTCGTTAATCACGATAATTTTATTTGTTTTTGTATCTGCAACTGAATCTTATGCGCAGGAAAACGAACAAAAAAAAGGAAACATAGATATAAGTGTTGATTTTGTAAATAGATATTTATGGCGTGGTTTATTATATTGTTCAACACCCAGTATTCAACCATATTTAGCTTATACTAATGCTAACGAAAACTTTAGTTTTGGAGCATGGGGTTCGTATAGTAATTCATCAAATTACGGCGAAGTTGATTTATTTATAACTTATTCTGCTAAGTATTTTAGTGTTTCGGTCTGGGATTACTTTTTAATGGACGAAACAGCTTCGAGAAATAGATATTTTCAGTATGATAATGAAACAACAGGACATTCTTACGAAGCAGCTTTAGTTATTGGCAATTTTAAATTACCCATACAAATTACATCTAGTATTTTCTTTTATGGTGCTGATAAAGATGCAAATGGCGACAACTATTATTCTTTATATTTTGAAGCAGCTTATACCTTTAATGTTGCAAACCAAGATTTTAATGTTTTCTTAGGAGGAACCCCAAGAGAAGGATTATATGGTTCAGGTCCCGGTTTTGTTAATTTAGGTTGTTCATTAACAAAAGAAATTAAGATAACAGACAATTTTAGCCTCCCATTAAAAGGTTCTTTAGTATTTAATCCAAGGGAAGAAAATGTTTTTTTTATAGTTGGTATTACCTTATAAACTAAAATTATGAAAAAAAATAGATTTATATCTATAAAGAACCGTGTTGGATTATGGGTAGGGTTAGTAATTGTAATTACAGTTATGACCTTAGCAACATATTCAACAATAAAATTAAGGCGAATAACTATTTCTGATGCAAAAGATATAGTTCATACAGAAGCTAAAAACTATGCAGCCACTATTAAGACAATATTTGAAGAAGCCTTAATTGAATCAAGAACAGTTGCAGAAATGCTTTCAGCTATTAAAGATACAGATGCAACTATTGAAATAAATAGAGATGAAGCAGAATATATGGCAAAAAATGTATTACTAAGACACGAACATTTTCTTGGCCTTACACTTGCATGGGAACCTAATGCATTTGATAATAAGGATAAAGAATTCCGTAATACAAAAAAAACGGATAATACAGGGCGATTTTTATCATATCTTACAAAAGATGGTAAAGGTGGGGTTGTTATTGAACCATTAATTGGATATGAATCTGAAGATGTTGGGCCATGGTATTGGGACCCTAAAAATAAAATGAACGAAATCGTAACCGAACCAGTTGTTTATCCAATTCAAGGTAGAGACGTATTTATGATTTCTTTTATGACCCCAATAATTCAAAAAAAAGAATTTTTAGGTGTTACTGGTATTGATATAGAGGTAAACTTTCTCCAAAACCTAATAGCAGAAGCTAAAATTTTTAATGGCTTTGCTGAAATATCTGTGTTATCAACCGAAGGTATGTACGCAGCTAACTCGGAAAAACCTGAATTAGTTGGTAAAAATCTTTCTGATGTATATACAAATTCAGCTTTACAAATAGCTGATATAAAATCGAAAAACGATAAAATTGTTCAAACAGATGAAAATATTGAAATTTTTGTACCAATTCAGTTAGGTTATTCCGACACTCCCTGGCAAGTACGTATAACATTACCTCTTAATGTTGTAACTCAAAAAGCAAATAGAATGATGTACACTATGCTTGGAATAGGATTACTTCTTACATTATTGGGCATATTTATTATTTACTTATTTATTAATAGTATACTTAAACCTTTAACCAGCCTTGTACAAGTAGTTGAACGAGTATCTGAAGGTGATTTAAATGAAATGTCAGATTTATCCCAAAGAAATGATGAAATTTTCCTATTAATTCATGCGATAAAAGAAATGGTATTTAAGTTAAGAGAGATTGTTATGAATGTTATTACAGGAGCAGATAATATTACAAGTGCAAGTCTTCAGTTAAGTTCTAATTCTCAACAACTTTCACAAGGGGCAAATGAACAAGCATCATCAGCAGAAGAAGTTTCTTCATCAATGGAACAAATGGCTTCAAATATTCAACAAAATACCGATAATGCACAGCAAACCGTAAAGATTTCTATAAATGCAGCCGATGGAATGAAGATAGTTATGAAAGCTGCAAAAGATAATAGTATTGCAATTAAACAAATTGCTAAAAAAATATCAATAATTGATGATATTGCTTTTCAAACCAATATTTTAGCTTTAAATGCTGCTGTAGAAGCTGCTCGTGCTGGCGAACATGGTAAAGGATTTGCAGTTGTTGCAAATGAAGTTCGTAAATTAGCCGAACGTAGTAAAATTGCTGCTGATGAAATCGACACACTTTCAAAATCAAGTGTTGAAGTGAACGATGAAGTAACTAAATTAATTGAATCAATTGTACCTGAAATTGAAAAAACATCAAAACTTGTTCAGGAAATTTCTGCTGCAAGTTTAGAACAAAATTCAGGAGCCGATCAGGTAAATAGTGCAATACAACAACTTAGTCAGGTTACACAACAAAATGCTTCTGCTTCTGAAGAATTAGCTACAAGTTCTGAAGAATTAGCTAGTCAGGCTAAACAACTTAAAGATAATATTGCTTTTTTTAAAATTGATGATTATGATGACGAAAATGAATATGAAAATGTAAAAAAAACGAAGAAGATACCTGTAAAAAAAATAAAAAGTGAATTTAAAAATCCTGCAAATAAAATTCATAGATCATCAGGTATAGATATTAATCTTGGCAACGATAAAAATATTGATGAAGAATATGAACGATATTAAAATTAATCCGTTTTAAGTACGAATACTCAAAACATATATTTATTTAAAAAGCAGGATAATAATTTTGGATTTACTGAAAAATGAAAAAAATGATATTCCAATAATCGGTTTTTATATTAACAGTTCATAACATAATAATTTATTTGTTGTATTTAATTTAAATTTAAAATAAAAAATATGAATAATATTAGAATATCGCTTCGGACAAAAATGATACTTATGATTCTTTCGACAGTATTTGTTGTATTTGCAATTATATTTTCATATTTAGCCATATCAACAAGTAGAGAAGCTAAAAAATCTGCAACAGAACTTACTGTTTCAAAATCACAGGAAATAGCCGTTCAGGTTAAAAATTATTTAGGACAGGCTGTTGAAACAGCTAATACTATTGGGAATTCTTTTCTTGCACTTAAAATTAGTGGGAATGCAAATCGTGAAGATGTAAGTAATATTTTATCAAAAAATTTAGAAGAGAATACAATTTATTTAGCTACATGGACTATGTGGGAGCAAAATACTTTTGATGGATTAGATTCTAAATATATTAAGGATCCAATTTATAGTGAAACTCAAGGTATGTTAAACAGAACATTGTATAAAGTAAATGGAGAAATAGTTAGTGAAGCATGCACAGTTGATCAATATGAAGAAGATTATTACTCATTACCAAAATCAAATGGAAAACTTACAGTGATTGAACCTTATTATTATACTTATACAGGAGACGAAAAAGATAATATATATGAGACTTCTATTGTTGTACCTATTTTCGAAAATGGGAAATATGGAGGTGTAGTTGGTATTGATATTGAATTAACTGAACTACAAAAGATTTGCGACAAAGTTAAGTTATTTAATACTGGCTTTGCAACCATTATATCAAATCAGTTTATAATAACTGCAACCAAAAATAAGGAATATACAAACAAGAACTATTTTGATTTTGTTGTAAAAGATGCTGAACTTATTAAAAAAGCTATATCAGCGGGTTCTGAATTTAATAACGAAGATATTTCATTTATTACAAAAGAGAAAGTATTTCGTTCATATGTTCCAATTCAAATAGGAAATTCAACTACTCCATGGAGTGTTTGTATTGAGGTTAATAAAGATGAAATTTTACAGGAAGCACGAAGTAAATTTATTGCTATTATTCTTATTGGTATATTCGGTATATTAATTATTGCAATTTTACTTTCATTAATAGCTCGAAGTATAACACGTCCATTATATAAAAGCGTTGAATTTGCTAAAAAAATAGCTGAAGGTAATCTTGAAGAAGATATTAATATAAAGCAAAACGATGAAATTGGGATTCTTGCCGACACACTTCAGCATATGGTTATTAAACTTCGTGAGATTGTTAATGGTATTATTTTCAGTGCTGATAATATTTTCTCTGCTAGTCAGCAGTTAAGTTCTAACTCACAACAATTGTCACAGGGAGCAAATGAACAAGCATCATCAGCAGAAGAAGTTTCTTCATCAATGGAACAAATGGCTTCAAATATTCAGCAAAATACCGATAATGCTCAGCAAACGGTAAAAATTTCTATAAATGCTGCCGATGGAATGAAAATAGTTATGAAAGCTGCTAAAGACAATAGTGTTGCAATAAAACAAATAGCCAAAAAGATTTCAATAATAGATGATATTGCATTTCAAACCAACATTTTAGCATTAAATGCTGCGGTAGAAGCAGCTCGTGCAGGAGAACATGGAAAAGGATTTGCTGTTGTGGCTAACGAAGTTCGTAAATTAGCCGAACGTAGTAAAATAGCTGCCGACGAAATCGACACTCTTTCAAAATCAAGTGTTGATGTAAACGATGAAGTAACTAAGCTTATCGAATCAATTGTTCCTGAAATTGAAAAAACATCAAAACTCGTTCAGGAAATATCTGCTGCCAGTTTGGAACAAAATTCAGGAGCCGATCAGGTAAATAGTGCAATACAACAACTTAGTCAGGTTACTCAACAAAATGCATCTGCTTCTGAAGAACTAGCTACAAGTTCTGAAGAATTAGCTAGTCAGGCAAAACAACTAAAAGATAATATTGCTTTTTTTAAAACAGGTATAGAAGATGATGATTATGATGAAGATGAAGAATATGTAATTAAAAAGTATAAAAAAAATCTAGTAAAAAAAGAAAAATTAGAAAATATAAAATCAGTTAAAAAAATTCACAAATCATCGGGAGTTGATATTAAAATGGGTAGCGATAAAAATATCGATGACGAATATGAACGATATTAAAGACTAAATAAAGTATTATTTATATAACAATTTAGTTCAAAAGGTGATAGATTAAAATTTTAGGTAGGGGTTAATTTTTCAAAAATTATCATCTTTTGATACTGAGGAGAGAGGGGTTTAAAACCCCCTCTCTTAATTTAAATAAAATATGGCTGATTCAAATAAATTTGCTTTTTATCAGGCAAAATTATCGCAAAGTGAGTTTGATCGATTGAGTAAATTTATTTTTGAACAATCAGGAATAAAATTACCTCAAGTTAAATTAATTATGCTTCAAAGTCGACTTCAGAAACGACTGAAAGAATTAAATTTCACTACTTATAAAGAATATATCGATTATGTTTTTAGTGCCATTGGATTAGAGAATGAGATTGTTCATATGCTCGATGTAGTAAGTACAAATAAAACAGATTTTTATCGAGAACCCGTTCATTTTGATTTTTTAAATTCAGTTATTTTACCCGAATATATAATTAATGGAAAAAGTATTAATAATTTTTTAGTATGGAGTGCCGGTTGTTCAAGTGGAGAAGAACCTTACACCATTGCTTTTAATCTTATGGATTTTAAAGAAAAAAATATTGGATTTGATTTTTCAATTATTGCATCTGATATATCTTCCCAAATATTAAATAAAGCAAAACTTGCCATTTATAAAGAAGAGTTAATCACTTCAATCCCTTTAAATGTCAAGAAAAAATATTTATTAAAAAGCAAAGATAGAACAAGTAAAACTATTCGTATTGTTAAAAACGTAAGAGATAAAGTCGTTTTTTTTAGGTTTAATTTTATGGAACAATCCTATAATTTACCTTATATGTTCGATGTAATTTTTTGCAGAAATGTACTTATATATTTTACTCGCGAAACCCAGGAACAAGTATTGTTAAAATTATGTTCAAAGTTAAAAACAGGGGGGTACTTATTTATTGGGCACTCAGAGTCAATTCTTAATATGGATTTACCAATAGAACAGATAAAACCTACAGTTTATCGTAAAATTTAATATTAAATAATTATGAGCCACCTAAGCGATCAGGAATTGTTGGATGAATTACTAAAGCGATTCGAAGAAACAAAAAATGCGCTTCACGAAGTTCAGGAACTTAACAACGAATTGATTCTTGTTAATAAAAAGCTCGAAGAATCTGAAGCAATGAAAAGTCATTTTATTTCAAACATTACAAACGAAATAATTAATCCCTTCTCATCAATTTTAGCATTGTCAAAAAATATTATGAGTGTAGAAAAAGAAAACTGGAAAAAAGTATTTTCTATGGTTTCTTTAATATATTCCGAAGCTTTCCAGCTTGATTTTCAATTACGTAACATATTTGTAGCAGCTAAAATCGAAGCAGGAGAAATACAACCTGAAATATTAAATGTAGATGTCAGGCATTTAGTTGAAAGTGTTATTGAATCGTTTAAATACGAAACAAAAAAGAAAAAACTAACTATAGATTTTCAATTTAATATTGATGATACAAGCGGAGGTACATATTTTTTTAAAACAGATCCTGAAAAACTGCGACTTATTCTGGCAAATTTGATGAGTAATGCAGTAAAATTTAGTTACGAAAATAATAAAATTGATGTTTTAGTTTGGGAAAAAGATAAGTTTCTGTATGTATCAGTTAAAGATTATGGTGCAGGAGTATCTCAAGAAAATCAAAAAATAATTTATGATAGATTTAAACGCTTAGATTCGGGAATAAATTCAATAAATCGTGGTCATGGCCTTGGATTATCTATTAACAAAGCATTATTAGACCTATTAAATGGTAAAATTGATATTCAAAGTGTAATTGGAGAAGGTTCAAATTTTACTATAAATATTCCTGAAAAAGAACGTAGCATCGATGGGTATGCATCTGATGGAAATGAATTGTTTTTTGATATTGACGAAAAACAAATCGATGATAAAGAGGAAACTTTTTAAATTTAATTTTAATGATGGTTGATCCGGAAATCTATTTTTTATATCCTGCTGAACTTTTTGCCAGCCAAAAGCCATATCAGATTAACACAATATTAGGCTCTTGTGTAGCTGTATGTTTTTGGGACACTGTATTAAAATATGGTGGCATGTGTCATTATATGTTGCCTTTATGGAATGGAACTGGTTTAGCATCACCAAAATATGGAAATATTGCGATAGAAAGACTATTAGAAAAGATGATTGCTTTTGGTTCAAATAAAATAAATATTGTTTCAAAAATTTTTGGTGGGGGCGAAGTAATTGATGTTAAAAACCAACATTTTTATATTGGTGAACGAAATATTGAATTGGCTATTAAAATGATTAAAAATCATAATATTCCAATTATAAGCTCAAGTACAGGAGGTAAACTAGGTCGCAAAATAATATTTTATACTCATACAGGTGAAGTAAAACAAAGATATGTACAAAGAAAGATTACGAATTTTGATGATATCAAATAGCTAACATCAACTAAACTCATGTAATAATAAAAATATAATATGAATAAAATAAAGGTTCTTGTTGTTGATGATTCTGCTGTGGTTCGACAAAATTTATCGGAAATAATAAATTCAGATCCCGATTTAGAAGTTATTGCAACAGCATCCGATCCATTTATAGCTGCCAAAAAAATTAAAATTGAATTACCCGATGTGATTACACTTGATATAGAAATGCCAAGAATGGACGGATTAACATTTCTTCAAAAAATTATGGCACAACATCCAATTCCTGTTGTTATTTTTTCCAGTTTAACCGATAAAGGAACAGAAACAGGAATAAAAGCTCTTGAATATGGAGCAGTAGAAATAATTACAAAACCTAAAATGCTTGATGCCGAATCGCTGAATGAATCAAAAATTCGTATTTGTGATGCAATTAAAGCTGCTTCTGGTGTAAAAATAATACGTAAAGTATATAAGCCGATTCCAATGCAGGTTGAACCAAAATATTCTGCCGATGCAGTTTTACCTCCTATACAAAACAAAAGCATGATTCATACAACAGAAATAGTTGTTGTAATTGGCGCATCAACTGGAGGTACCGAAGCTTTAACAAAACTTCTCCAAGAACTACCCCATGATTCTCCAGGTATTGTTGTAGTTCAACATATGCCCGAAAAATTCACAACATCATTTGCAAAAAGATTAAACGAACTATGTAAAGTTACAGTTAAGGAAGCTGAAGATGGTGATTCTGTAATTCCCGGAAAAGTACTTATTGCTCCAGGTAATTTTCATACTATTTTAAAACGAAGCGGTGCAAAGTATTATGTAGAAGTTAAACAAGGACCTTTAGTTAACAGACACAGGCCATCAGTTGATGTTTTATTTCGTTCAGCAGCACGATACGCAGGATCAAATGCAGTAGGTGTTATAATGACAGGCATGGGCGACGATGGGGCAAAAGGACTATTAGAAATGAGTGAAGCTGGTGCCCATACTATTGCACAAGATGAAAAATCATGTATTGTATTTGGAATGCCAAAAGAAGCTATTAAACTTAATGCAGTTGATAAAATTTTACATCTCGACCTAATTTCAAATGCAATAATTCAAATAGTTAGAACTAGAGCACCTAAATAAAACCTTTAATATTCAAGTATTATATAAAATATTTCGTTATTATTTTTTATAGGAAAAAGATTTTCTAAATTTAAGCCTTGCTTTTATTGAAAATTGTGGAAAACATTAATTATTTTTATTTTTCCTTATAAAAAATATGAAAAAGCTATGAATGAACGTAATTCACAAGGAATTGTATTTAAATACACTTTAAGTGGCTTTATTATTGGTTTTGTAACTGTTTTGTTTGTAATTATTGTCGATTTCTTAATAAAAAAAATAAGCTTTTCTGAACTAATCGAAATACATAAATCAAATCCTGTTTATATTATTCTCGATTTATCACCATTTGTATTGGCCTTTTATGCTTATTTAATAAGTAATAAATATGCCAATACATCGTCAGTTTTGCATGGGTCATTAAAAAATGAATTTGATAAAACTCAAAAGATTTTCAGGTTTGTTGAAAAAATCCGATTAGGCAATATTAATGCTGAATATAAAGTTCAGGATTCTGAAGATGTGCTTGGTCAATCAATTCTTGATTTACGTGATAATCTTAAGAAAACTAAAATCGAAGAAGATAATCGAAGAAATGAAGATCAACAAAGAAATTGGATAGCTGAAGGATTAGCTATGTTTGGAGATGTTTTAAGAAAAGATACTGATAATATTGAGGAACTATCTTATAATTTGATTAGCAAATTAGTAAAATATATTAAAGTTAATCAAGGTGCATTCTTTATTATAAATGATGATTCAGAAGCAGACAAACATTTGGAAATGACTGCTTGTTATGCTTATGAACGTAGAAAATACCCCGATAAAAGAATTGAATGGGGCGAAGGTACAATTGGTGCTTGTATTTTGGAACAAGAAACAATTTATATGAAAGATGTTCCCAAATCATATGTTAGTATAACATCAGGCCTTGGACAGGCAACACCAAGATGTTTGCTTGTTGTTCCATTAAAAATAAATAATGAAATATATGGTGTTCTTGAAATTGGTTCGTTTCAAGATATTGAAAAATATATTATTGATTTTGTTGAAAAAGTTGCTGAAAATGTAGCATCTACAATTTCGAATGTAAAAATAAATACACGAACAGCAAAACTTTTAAAAGAATCTCAATTACAAGCAGAAACTCTTGCTGCACAAGAAGAGCAGATGAGGCAAAATATGGAAGAACTTCAAGCTACTCAGGAAGAAGCTGCACGCCAGAGTGAAAAATTCATAACTTTTACTAATGCGGTAAATCATACGCTTATTCGTGCCGAATATGATGCTAACGGTTCTTTATTATATGCAAATACAAGATTCCTTAAAAAGCTAGGTTACGAAAAAAACTCAGAAGTTGAAGGTCAGCATATTTCAATGTTTATAAACGAGAAAGATAGAGAATGGTTTGATGAATTATGGGAAGGTCTTGCAAAAGGAGGAAAACATTTTGAAGGTGATATGAAACATGTTACAAAACAAGGTCGTGACTTATGGACAATGTCAACCTATACATGTATGAGAAATGAAGATGGAGAAGTTGAGAAAATACTTTTTCTTGCAATCGATACAACCGATCAGAAAAAACAAAGCCTCGACTATCAAGGTCAAATTCTGGCTCTTAATAAATCAAGTATTAAAGTGGAATTTTTACCTACCGGCGATCTTCTTGAATGTAATCAGAAGTTTATTGATTTAATGGAATATTCTCTTTACGAACTTAAAGAAAAAACAATTTTTGATTTTGTTGATAAATCTGAACTAAACAAACTACGCGAAAACTGGGATAAAATTATACAGGGTGAAGCATGGGAAGGTACTCTTCGACAAAGAACAAAAGATGATAAAGATATTTGGGTAAGAGTATCGTTATCTGCTGTTAGAGACATGTACGACGATATTTCAAAAATAGTTTATATTGGAAACAATGAAACTAAAGAGAAATTGATGGAAATTGAAACAAAACAACAAACCGAATTACTTAAAAAGCAGGAAGAAGAATTACGAATGTCACGTTTAGATTTAAGAGCTCAACTTAAACAGGCAAAAGACGAAGTTCGTCAACAATTTAAAGAAATTGAGAAAGAGAAAATTAGAAATGAAAGAACTCTCGAAGGAGCACTTGATGCAATTATGACTATTGATGATAAAGGAATTGTAAAATTTTTTAATAAAGCTGCAGAAGAGCTTTGGGAAGTTAAAAAGGATTCAATTATTGGACGAAATGTATCTAAACTATTCCCTAATTACGATTTTAATGATGAGTTTATTAATTCATTTATCGATTCAACCGAAGAAAAAGTTATTGGACAACGACGTGAAGTAATATTAAAAGATTCAAAAGGAAACGAAAAGTCAGTGCTTTTCCTTTTAACACAGGCAAAAGTTGAAGAAGAAATAACATATACTGCATTTATTCAGAATATTTCAGTAGATTTATTTTAATAAACTGAGATTTTTGAAATCTATGTTTTATCAACCTTTTCCTTTTTTTAGTTCCATATAAATAATTTAAATCTATTGAAAAATAAATTTAAAAATTTAAAAATCAGTTTGTTATACAATATAGTTAAGACTGTTTTTTTAACTACTTTTCTATTATTGACTATAGGAGTAACAAAATCACAAAATAAAACAGATAGTTTATTGTTGTTAATAGAATCTGCAAATGACATTAGAAAAGCTGACCTTTTAAATGAACTTTCAATTTCATCCCGAAACATTTCTTTAAACAAGTCATTCGAATATGCAAACAAAGCAATTACTTTATCCAGGGAATTAAAATATATTTCAGGTGAAGCCGAAGGTATAAAAAACAGAGGAGTTGTATATTTCACTCAAAATAAAAATTCTGAAGCATTAATTGAATTTGAGATATCTTTAGAACTATTCAAACGTGAAAAGAACAGTGTTAAAGAATCTGCTCTTATAAATAATATTGCAAATATTTATGTAACTCAGGGTGAATACGAAAAAGCATTAACAAATTACCTCAAAGCTGTAAAAATTAATATTGATGCAAATAAGCAGGAAAGTGTTGCTAATATTTATAATAATATTGGTATGGTATATAATAAATGGGGTAAAAACGAGCAAGCATTTGAATATTATAATAAATCGCTGGAAATAAATAAAAAACTAAAAAATAAATTAGGAATTGCAGCATCATTAAATAACATTGCATTGATTCTAAAAAACTGGGGTCAATACGATAAATCTCTCGAATATTTTCAGAAAGCATTAAAAACAAACGAAGAAATTAATGATAAAATAGGAATTGCACGATGTTTAAGTAATATGGCAAGTGTTTATATTGATCTTGGGCAAGAAGAAAAAGCTTTGGAACTGAATTTGCAATCACTGGAAATTAAAATGGAACTTGAAGACAATCAAGGTGTTTTGTTTTCATATTCAAATATTGGCGATATTTATTTCAAATCAGGCGAATTTGATAAAGCCCTTGAGTTTTATGCAAAATCATTAAATACTGCAACTGAATCAAACAGAAAAGAGTATATCATTATTTCAAATACAGATATTGGCGATACTTATTTAAAACTTAAAAATTATTTAAAAGCATTAGATAATTATGGTAACGCACTTGATATTGCTGAACAAATTAAAAGCAAACAAAACATTTGTCTACTACGATCCAAAATAGCATTCTGTCAATTTTCAATAAATCAAATAAATAGTGCAGAACAGAATTACTTGTACAGCCTAAGTTTAGCTAAAGAATTAAATTTTGTAAATTTAATTGAACAAAATTATAAGGAACTATCTGAATTATATGCTCAAACCAAAAATTACGAAAAAGCATATCAATTTCAGTCTGAATATTTGAAAATCCATTCTTCAATTTTTAATGAAACTACTCAATCAAAAATTTCTGAATTGCAGACAAAATACGAAACTGAGAAAAAAGAGAAAGAAATTATAGAGTTAAAATCAAATCAAGTAAAGACTAAACAACAAAATCAATATTATTATACAGGATCATTATTAATTATATTTATAATTGTAATAGTGTTTTTACAAAACAGAAATGTAATAAAAAAGAAATCGTTGAGTTTGCTCGAGCAAAAAAATATTTTACTCGAAAAAGCGAATCAGGATTTAATTATATCCAAAGAAAAAGCTGAAGAATCTGATCGATTAAAAACAGCATTTTTAACAAATATATCACACGAAATTAGAACTCCAATGAATGCCATTGTTGGGTTTTCTGAATACATAACTGATAATGAAATTGATGATGCAGAAAAAATAGAGCTTTTTAATTTAATTCGAATTAATAGCAATACCTTATTAAACTTAATTGATGATATTCTTGATGTTTCACTTATTGAAACGGGACAACTTAGAATTAAAAATGAAAAATTTTCATTAGCAAAATTAATGGAAGAAACTTTTTTACTTGTTAAGGAAAATAAAAAGTTAAAACAATCGCATATCGATTTTACTTATTATATTGATAATAACTTAAAAAACTGTTATGTAATTTCAGATCCATTCCGATTGAAACAAATTCTGGTTAATTTGCTCGATAATTCGGTAAAATTCACTGAATTTGGTCAAATCTCTTTTGGGAGTAAAATTGTTGAAGTTAATAATGTAAAATATATTCAGTTTAATGTTGATGATACAGGTATAGGTATTGAAAAAAAATATCATGAGAAAGTTTTTGAACGATTCTTTAAAACACCTACGAATAATTCTGTTTTATACAGGGGTTCAGGAATTGGATTACCAATTGCTAAAAGTTTGGTAACACAAATGAAAGGACACGTGAGACTTGAGTCTGAACCAAATATTGGTACTTCCATATTTTTTACAATTCCTTTTGTTGAATTTATAAACAAAACAACAAATATAAATTAACAAAATATTTAGAATTTTGTTAGGATATATATTCTAACCATTTACTTTTGCACATTGGGCTTTATATTTAGATTTTTTATGAAAAAATTACTTTTTCTAGTATTTGTTTTTTTTGTTTTTATTGAAATTTTTGGTCAAGATAAACCAAAAAATTTTACAATAAAGTTAATAGAAACTAGCGATGTGCATGGAGCGTTATTCGATTACGATTTTATTAACGATAAAAAAGCAAAATCTTCATTAGCTCAGGTTCAATCTTATATTAATTCAGAAAAAACAAAGCAAGATATTATTTTGATGGATAATGGCGATATTATACAAGGCCAACCAATTGTTTATTATTACAACTATCAAAATACAGCCGATACACATATTGTTGCAAAAATGCTTAATTACATGAATTATGATATTGCAACAATCGGAAACCATGATATTGAAGCTGGACATGCTGTATACGATAAACTGGTTAAAGAATATAATTTTCCATTGCTTGCCGCAAACGCAATTAGAACCGATAATGGCAAACCTTATTTTAAACCTTATAGTATATTGACCAGAAATGGATATAAGATTGCTGTTTTAGGATTAATAACTCCCGGAATCCCCGATTGGCTTCCCGAAGAGCTTTGGAAAGGTATTGAATTTGAAGATATGATTGATTGTTCAAAAAAATGGATTCCCCAAATTATTGAAAAGGAAAAACCTGATTTAATTGTTGGTTTATTTCATTCTGGATTTGATTATACTTATGCTAATTCTACAGAGAATACATCTAAAAACGAAAATGCATCTGTTCTCGTTGCAAAACAAGTTCCTGGTTTCGATATCGTTTTTATAGGTCACGACCATTATACATGGAATGAAAAAGTTAAAGATATAAATGGAAAAGATGTTTTAGTACTAGGTCCGCAAAGTTCAGCACGCCAGGTTTCTACAGCAACTGTTCATTTTTCGATAAACGAAAAAGGAGTAACAGAGAAAACTATAGAAACTGAAATTGTTGAAATAGTAAAATTTAAAGCAGATTCATTATTTACAACAAAATTTAAAAATGAATTTAACGAGGTAAAAGAATATGTTTCAAGACCAATAGGAGTTTTTGAAAAATCAGTTTTAACAAATGATGCAATATTTGGTCCATCAGAATTTACTGAACTTATCCAAAAAATTCAGCTTGAAATTTCAAATGCAGATATTTCTTTTACAGCTCCTTTATCAATAAATGATACAATTAAAAAAGGACAAGTTTTTGTTCGTGATATGTTTAAATTGTACCGGTTTGAGAATTTCTTGTATACTATTAATTTATCAGGTAATGAAATTAAAAATTATCTTGAGTATTCGTACAATTCATGGTTTAACACAATGAAAACCGAGAATGATCATATTCTAATTTTTAATACAGATAGTACAGGAACACACATTTTTAATGAAAAGTATAAGAATTATACTTTTAAAAATAATTTTTACAATTTCGATGTAGCCGCTGGAATTAAATATTCTGTTGATATATCAAAACCATTAAACCAAAAAATTACAATTCAATCGATGAGTAATGGTAAACCATTTTATAATGATAGTATTTATACTGTTGCAATAAATAGCTACAGAGGGAATGGTGGTGGAGGTTTATTGACATACGGTGCAGGACTTAATAAAGATGAAATTTTAAAACGGCGAATAAATTCAACAGATAAAGATTTGCGTTTTTATATTATGAAATGGATTGAAAAGAAAAAAATAATTAATCCTGAAATCAGACCTGAATGGAATATTATACCTCATGATTGGTGGGAAAAAGCTGTTGAAAGAGATAAAGAAATGTTAACAAAAAAAAATAAAAAATGATTCGAATATTT
>MENE01000100.1:21294-29558 GCA_001769005.1 Bacteroidetes bacterium GWA2_31_9b
ATTACACTTTTACTTGTTTCAAATTATAACATTAAAGTTATAGCCAATAAACCTCAAGAAGAGAAGCCGGTAAAAAATATTATTCTATTAATTGGCGATGGCATGGGAGTGGCCCAAGTATATGCTGCAATGTCAGTTTCTCCTGTACCACTTAATTTCGAACAATTTAAAATCATAGGATTTCATAAAACATACTCTGCAAACAATTATATTACAGATTCCGGTGCAGGAGGTTCTGCCATTTCAACAGGAGTAAAAACATGTAATAGCTGTATTGCTGTTGATACTATGGGTAAATCTTTAAAAACAATACTTGAATATGCCGAAGAAAATAAAAAAGCTACCGGTTTAGTTTCAACAAGCTCTATTCTTCATGCTACTCCTGCTTCATTTATTGCTCATGTAAAAAGTCGAAATAATTACGAAGATATTGCTATGTTTTTTCTGAAAACTGATATTGATCTGTTTATTGGAGGTGGTCGAAAACAGTTTCTACAACGAAAAGATAGCTTAAACCTTATTGATTCTCTTGCACAACAAGGTTATTTTGTAACCGATAGTGTACATCATATTCAGAAAAACGAATCGGGTAAATATGCTGTACTTACAGCTATGGAACATAACCCATCGCTTTTAAACGGTCGTGGCAATTTGCTACCAGATGCTACCGAAAAAGCTATTCAAATTCTCAGCGAAAAAGAAAATGGATTTTTTTTAATGATCGAAGGTTCACAAATAGACTGGGGTGGACACGATAACGATATTAATTACATTGTATCTGAAACTATAGATTTTGATAAAGCCATAGGTGTAGCTCTTGAATTTGCAAAAAAAAATGGAGAAACACTTGTAATTGTAACCGCAGATCACGAAACGGGAGGACTTACACTTATTGATGGTAGTTTAACGGAAAATAAAGTATCAGCAAGTTTTTCAACAGATCATCACACAGGTGTTATGGTTCCTGTATTTGTTTATGGCCCTGGAGCTGAAAATTTTGGAGGAATATACCAAAATACCGAAGTGTTTGATAAAATGATGAATGCATTTCAATTCTTAAAATAAAAATTAAAAGCCTGAAAAATTCAGGCTTTTAATAAAAATTATTGTTTATTATGATCTCTTAATCTTCATCTTCATCATCTTCTTCATCATCACTTGAATTACCTCTTGAATTTGTTAGGTCAACACTTCCATATTTTGTTTGAATTTCTACTACAGATTTTGTTTCAGCATTGCTTCCAACAGTTCCATTTACAGTAGTTTCAGTTGTTTCTTTAATTCTACTAATCCTTCCGTTATCAGGATATTCGATATCCCCATATTTTGCAATACCATTTAGGTGATATGATGCAGTGGCTTCAATACCTATTTTAACATTTCCATATTCATTTTGAATATCAATTTTTTCAAAATCAGAAGGCATCTTCTCAACATTTATTCCACCATATCGATTTTCTACTTCGAGTTTTCTGGTTATTTCTATAAATTTAAAATCAGTATAAGCTGCTGTTGTTACAAAATTTACAACTTTTCCAATTTTATAATTATCGTATTTTGATTCGCTTACTATAGAACTTGCTAAATCAACATATAATTTTGAATATTTAGTTACTGCAATAAGCGCTTTACTCTTTGTTACTTCTAATTTTGAATATTTAAGTGTTAACTTCAACCATTCACATTCTTCTATTGTACCATTTGAATAAGCAAGATAAATTTCACTAAGTGGTTTTGTATTGTCCCTGATTATTTTATTTGCTTTCAAATTTCCATATTTCACCGATAAAATAGCATGACCAATTATTTCGTTAATAAAAACATCGCCATATTTGTTTTCTATATTTAATTGAATGTTTTTAGGAATTCTTACTTCAAAATTAATGCTAAATTCTTTGTTATTGTCGCTCCAGGAAAACCCTTTGTTAAATTTCTCGTCAATTGTAGTTATAGCTTTTAAGGTATTTCCTTCTTTGCTAAATTCAACATTTATATAATTCAAAAGTTCTTTAGCTCGTTCCTCATCTTTGTGATCAATCTTTATAATAACATCAATAGAAACCTGGTTTTTATCCCAATTGTTTATATTAACATTCCCAAACTTATTTTGAATTATTAAGAGAGTGTTTTGATCTGCATCGTAATCCTGATGTAGATTCTTAGTGTATTGCTCTACAGTTGCTGATGCTGTAAGAATTACCATAAGTTGTATGCTTACTAGTAATAGTGCGAATTTAGATTTCTGTGCTTTCATAGTTGTCAGATTTTTGTTGATTTATTGTTTTTGCTTGATGTAATTGATTTAATATTTGGTTCATGACTTCAACCTTAAGTTGATAATGCTGAATCATTGCATTTATAACTCTTTCGTCGGTTGGATTTATTTTTAGATCATTTTTTAAATTTTCATAGATGGAATCCATCTGATTAAGTTCTGTTATAAGAATAGCTTTCTGCGTGCTATCGCTAAATTCCAACGAATTAATTTCATGGTATTTTTGGCTTACAAGTGTTGAGTAGTAAATTTCAACTTCATTGTATTCTGGTGAAATTTGATGTAATGCAATACCATTTGAAATTTCTTTTTGTGGTATAATTTGTTCATAAACATATAAACCTGATAATGTTACAAGAAGTGTAACTGCTGCTGCTTTTAAAATAAATGATAGTGTGAATCGGGCTTTTCTTTTTTGCAGCATATTCAGTTTTTGTTCGAATCGCTCAAAATGACCCTCTCTGGGTTCTTGCGAATCAAAAACTGAACGATTTTCTTGAATTATGTGATCTATTTTTTTCATAATTAGTTTGCCTTTTCTGTTTTCTTTTCTTTTAACTTTTCAATTAGCTTTTGCTTTGCTCTTGCACATTGTGATCTCGATGTTGAACTTGTAATGTGTAATATTTCACTAATTTCTTCGTGATCGTAACCTTCAATTAAATAAAGTGAAAGAACTATTCTATAACCATCGGGTAGTTTATTAATCTGATCTCTGATTTCCTCGGCCTGTGCTTGAATTTCACTTTCATTGGATTCGTTAGTTTCTTCAACCGGATTAATATTTGTTTCATCTATCGATTGTAATTCAATCTTCCGTTTCCTTAATTCGTCGAGCGAATGATTTATTACAATTCTTTTTAACCATGCTCCAAAACTTACTTCACTTTTGTAAGTATGTATCTTTTCAAAAGCTTTTAAGAACGATTCCTGCATTATATCCTCAGCTTCTAAACTATTATTCACAATGCGAAAGCAGGTATTAAACATTGCTTTATAGTACAGTTTATACAACTGAAACTGAGCTTTAGGTTCTCCCGATTTACATCTATCAATTATATCCTGATGGATATTGATATATATACTTTCGTTTTTATTCATTTTCTACCCTAATGACGTTTTAAAATTTAGTTTGCTGCATCAGTTGTACAAGTTATAAATTTATTTTTCAAAAAACTTTTTTTTAGTCAATCTGTTATAAAAACGTACGAAATCATTTCTATGCTGCATAATTAAAACAGTAATTAATTTAAGGTGTTTTAAAATATCTTTATTATAAAATTGTTGATTGCTTTTTATTTTACTTTTGGGGCTTAATAAATTAAATATAATCATGGAAAAAAGTAAAACAAGTTTAAAAAAAAATGAATTTATTTCATTTAGTAAATGGAATAATAAGATTTTTTCTGTTTTTAACAGTTTGAAAAAAATAGTAAGAATTAGTACACTAAGTGTTGCATATTCTATTATTCTAACTCCGGTTCAATTAATTGCTCAAACCGATACCAGCAAAATTTTCAAAACTCTGGATATTGAAGAAATAATTGTTAGTGCTCAACGGGCTCCGGTAATATATTCGAAGCTAGCACGAACAATGACAGTAATTGATGAACAAACTATTAAAATAATGCCTGTAACTAGTATTAACGAATTAATTGAAAACAATTCATTTGTTGATATCAGGCAGCGAGGAACAAATGGTGTACAGGCCGATATGAGTATTAGAGGCGGTACATTTGATCAAAACTTAATTCTTTTGAATGGCATTAATATTAGCGATCCCCAAACTGGCCATCATAGTTTAAATATTCCATTAAATTTTAATGCAATTGATCGTATAGAAATTCTTGAAGGTTCAGCCTCACGTGTTTTTGGGCCAAATGCATTTAGTGGTGCAGTAAATATTCTTACAAATCAATCCAATAAAAATTTTATTAAAACAAATTTTTCTGCTGGTGATTTTGCTTTATACTCAGCTTCTTTTTCAGGTGCAATTAATTATAAAAAAACAGGTCATTTCTTAGCAGCTTCGAAATCTGTTTCTGGAGGTTATGCTTCAAATACTGATTATGATCAAATGAATGTTTTTTATAATCCTTATTTTAAGTTTAATAAAAGCAAAATCAATTTTCAAATTGGGCATACTAATAATTCATTTGGTGCAAATAGTTTTTATACTCCCGAATATCCTGATCAGTATGAACAAATTAAAACCACATTTGCAAGTGTAAAATTCGAATCAGAAAGTATAATAAAATACTCCACATCAATTTATTATCGTGAGCATAAAGATCGTTTTGAGTTATTTCGATATGAACCTGCAAGTTGGTATGCTGGTCATAATTACCATTATACACAAGTTTATGGAAGTAAAATTGATGCAAGATATTCATGGAAATTTGGAACTACATCTGTTGGTGCAGAATACCGATCGGAAAATATATTAAGCAATAAACTTGGTGAACAATTAAACGACACCATTTTTATAGATAACGAACCTGATGGATTTTATACTAAAAGCTATTCACGTTCAATTACAAATATATTTATTGAGCAAACTTTGTATTTAAATGAATTATCAATCTCTGCAGGAATTTTAGCAAGTTATGTAGCTGATAAAGAAAATAATGTAAATTTTTATCCGGGTATTGATTTAAGTTATAAGATATTCGAAGGATTAAATGTAATTGCATCTATTAATAAATCGTTACGATTACCAACGTTTACTGATTTATTTTATGAAGGACCAAATAATATAGGAAATCCGGATTTAAAACCTGAAACGGCTTGGAGCTTCGATGGTGGTTTTAAATATGATAATCAATATATGAAATCTAATATTTCTGTTTTTTATCGTGATGCTGAAAATCTTATTGAATGGGTTAAAGAAAAAAATGCCCCTTTAGGTTCTAAATGGGAAACACAAAACCTTACCAATGTTCAAACATCTGGTATTCAGGTTTATGTAAAAACAAATCCTATTGAATATTTAACACAAACACCAATTAAATCAATATATTTTAATTACTCTTATATTAATCAAACTATTGATTCAAAAAAATATGAATCAAAATATTCACTTAATTATCTTAAACAAAATTTTAATCTATCCATTTATCATAAGTTAATAAAAAACATTGATATTTTATGGAATTTTAAATATCAAGATAGAGCTGGGTATTATGTACCTTATGATAAAGTTAATAACGTTTATGAACCTGAAACTGAATTTAAACCATTCTTTTTAGTAGATGCAAAATTAATAGTCCCTATTTATAAATTTAATGTATATGCTGAAGCTTCAAATATTTTCAATGTAAAATATATTGATTATGGAAATATTTCAATGCCTGAGAGATGGTTTAAAGCCGGAATAGAGTTTAATTTTTATTGGAATTAAATTTCATTTTTTAATTAAGTTTATAAAAAATAGAATTTAATTTATAATTACAATTTAATTTATCAAATATTTTCTTATTTTTGCTAGGAATCCTAAAATCTAATTAAATCAAATTACAAAATGAAAAAATTAAATTTATTATTGGTAGCTCTAGCACTAGTATGTTTTACAGCTTTTTATTCTTGCGCACCAAAACAAGAAAAAGCAGCAGAAGAAGCAACTGAACAAGTTGAAGAAGTAACTGAAGAAGTTGTTGAAGCAGTAGCTGATACAGCAGCAGTTGTTGAAGAAGCAGCAGCTGAATAATTATTATCAGAGCTAAAAAAATTGCAGGACATTTGTCCTGCTTTTTTTATTTAAAAAATAAAGGTAATAATTCCTGTAACTACCTCTTCTTTAGCGTAATCAAATTCTGATCCAAATAAACTATGAGGTATTATATAAATAATAAACAATACTATAGAAGCCAGTATTGTTAATTTGAAATTTTGTTTTTTCCAATTTACTGAAACAGCCAATATCCAAAATAGCAAAGCTATAAGTGTTTTGTTATCAGTTAAATCCCATCCAAATGGAATCCCTGTCCAAGCTTGACCAAATGCATAATCCTGAACTATAGGACCAAAAATCATTCCCCCAATAAATAAAGCCAATAAGGTTAGTTTACCATAAAATGCTTGTTTTTCAATTCTACCTATTGCATATATTCCTGTTAAATTTGATAATAGCATTGCAATAAACATGAAAATAATATGTGGTACTAATGCCCATGCAGGTACTGACCCTTTAAAACGAATAATTACATTCTCAGAATCCGTTAATGTTTCAGGAAAATCTTTGTGCATAACAGTAATGTAATATTGTAATTTACCGGCTGAGGGCTGTTTAGGTAAATAAGCTATCAGGTTTTGTCCTTCTCTTCTAAAATCAATACTTTTCCAGTCATCTTTAACCGGAAATAATTTATAATTTATCCTTGCACTTACTAATGTATCAGAAATGTTAATTTTTATTTCACAATCCTTATCGTTTGTACTGCTTCGTTTTAATTTAAAAGAATATGTTTTATCATCAAGGTTAACATCAATTGTTTTTGAATAAGTAGGACCAGTGATTCTTTGATAATAAGCTGCTGAAAGAGTTATTACAATTGCTAATATCCAAAATAGAGTTTTTTTCATTTCAATTAAAGTTGAATTATGAGTACTACTTTTTCATTATTACGGATTACTTCTACATTAATAATCTGACCTGCTTTAAGGGTTTTTAGTCGTTCCATGTATTCATAAATATCTCCTACAGGCAATCCATTTATGGCTATAATGATATCTCCATTTTTCATACCACCTTTTTGTGCAGGTTTATTATCAATTACAATGTCGGCACGCAAACCATTTTTTATTACTCCTGAAAAATCGGGCATTATTCCTAATGATACTTTAAAACCTCTGCCATTTTTATCATTTGCAGGATTTTTAGACCCTGCTTCTTTAAAGCTTAATTTTTCGTTTCTATTCGCTAGTTCAAATGCTAAATCATAAATATAATTACTTACGATTATAAGGTCAGGAAAATTAATATTCCCGGTGCTGTCACCCGGAGTATGATAATCGGTATGTGCACCTGTTGATATAAAGAAAACAGGAATATTTAAACTGTAAAATGATGAATGATCAGATGGTCCATATCCTTCTTGCGATAATCCCAAATTCAGATTGTAATTTGTATTTACTTTTTTAACCAATGAGTCACTTTCAATTGATGTACCAATACCTCCAATTTGTAGGCTTTTATCAGCTTTCATTCTACCAACCATGTCAATATTTATCATTGCAATAATCCGATCTTTATTTATTGGTAAATTGTTTGTAAAATGTTTTGAACCAATTAATCCCATTTCTTCGGCACCAAAAGCAACAAATAAGATATTATTTGTTAGATTTTTTTTATTTGATGATAATTTTTCAGCAATTTCTAACATTGATGCAACTCCTGATGCATTATCGTCGGCACCATAATGAATAGCAGTAACATTTGGATTGCGCGAACCTGTTCCTAAACCACCAAATCCTAAATGATCGTAATGTGCACCAATTACAATGTATTTCGAATTTTCAGAATTATCTGTCACTAATTTTGAAACTACATTGTATGTTTCTTTTTTATCAATGGTTATTTTGGTATTAACTAAAATCTCTTCGTTTATTGAAAATGAATTTGGTTTTTTATCTGTATTAAGTAGAAGTTCAAGTTGTTCAATGGTTTTAGTAGATTTATTTAAAATACTATCGGCTAATTCTCTTTTTATTTGGATTACAGGAATGTCGATAACTCCCTGAGGTTTTTCTAGAATTATTAATTCATCATTCTTATCAAATAGTGGCCCCGAAACAAGTATAACCCCTGCGGCTCCTTTATCTTTTGCTGCAATAACTTTTGATCTGTCGCTACTATATGTTATGTATGGCGAGTTTGAATTATCAGAATCGGGTTGTCCTCTTAAGATTATAACCCATTTTCCTGTTACATCAATTGTTGAATAATCGTCCCATTTAACTTCATTTTCATTAATATTGAAACCATAACCAA
>MENE01000101.1:0-5047 GCA_001769005.1 Bacteroidetes bacterium GWA2_31_9b
AAATTTAAATATGATGACAATCATACAATAGTTTGCCTACTTGCTGCAAATATGAAAGGAAAAAGTAAAATAAATTTAGCATTCACAACTAAAGTCATTCTTTTTTGTAAATTTAATTAAAATTTAAAAATAAAATAATATGAAAAAAATTACATTCGTAGCTGGTTTAGTTATTATCAGTACAGTTTCTTCTTTGTTTGCTCAAAAAAGCGGAGTTTTTAAATCATATACCGATTATTTTGCAAATAAGATGGAGTATGGTATTGATTGTGCAAAAGAAGTGCACAAAATAAAACTCAATGATTTTTGGGGTAAAGATTTTATTACGGTTATTCACGATGGGGAGCCATACGACCTTAAAAAAGCAGAAATATGGGGTTTTCAGCTTTGCGATGAAAAAGTAATACGCTTTCAGGGCGAGGAAGATTACTTGGTTGACGACAAAAGCATTTTATGGATTTACAGCAAACAATCTGTTTTATCAGGCAATCCTAAAACTGGTGGTTCCAAAACCATTACTACCTATTATTTTAGTAAAGGTGGCGATGGAGAAATTCAGGAATTAACCTTACTCAACCTTAAAACAGCATTTCCTGAAAACCATAAATTACACAATGCTATTGACAGTCAATTTAAGTCCGATGCTTCTTTAGATGAATACGACCAATTTCATATGCATTATAAAATCAATCATTTTTTGGAAAGTTTTGAAGTAAAATAATTTGTTTTTTAATATTAATTACAATCATATGATAAAGAATATTTTGATTATTTCAGTTTTTGCTGCATTTATAGTATTTGCTGCTTCGTGTGGCAGTGGTTCTCACAAAACTCACAATCATTCTGAAATGCTGAAAGATAGTATAGAAGTGTATTACTCCTGCACCATGCACCCCGAAGTGCATAGCGACAAACCGGGTAAATGTCCAAAGTGCGGGATGACCTTAGTAAAGAAGGAAATGGTTGAATCCGATTCAATCCACATGCACCACGACACAAAAAGTACAGAACATCAACATTAAAATAAGCAATTAGCTGGGCGACTGCCATTTTTCAAGAGATTAGCAATGTTGAAAATGGTAGTTGCTCCTTATTTATAAAGAAGCAAAAAAATAACTAAAATTAGAATAAGAATTATCGTCATAGTATGAACAGTATTATTTTTCATACCAACAGGATAAATGTCATAAATGTGGAATGACATTAGAAGCCTGAGATTTGAAAAATATGCCCCGTAGAAATTAGGGAAGTTTAAACAATGATAATTCTAACTCTGGTGGTCAAAGTGAATATAATCATTAACCTTAACCTTTATATTATGAAAACATTGATCAAATTATTGTCAGCAATTTTTTTGGTAGCTGGAATAACCCTTAACACTTCTGCGCATGAAGAGTACCACACTAAAAAGGATACAGCACAAAAAGCTGTTGCAATGACTGACACATCAAGAGGTGTTGTTAATACGGCAGTTGCCCTTGCACCAACTGGTTTTTCAACCTTGCACCCACTTGTAGTTCATTTTCCAATTGTTTTGTTGATAATAGCAGCTTTACTTCAAATTGTAGGATTGTTCTATACAAAAAGCAACTGGAATTATATCACCGTAGTTATTCGCATGTGGAGTTTTAGGAGCATACCTTTCGGGTGGTTATTTCCATCCGCATACCCATGGACTGTCTTCAAGCGCTGCCGAAATTTTAGAAAGCCATGAGTTTTTTGCTTCGCTTACCTTGTTTTCTTCTATTACAGCACTCATACTTAAAATTGCGGGTATGTATATATTTAAAAGTAGAAAACGAGTGTTTGAAATTGTAGTAGCCCTTGTTTTGATATTTTCTGCTGTCAGCGTTTCGATTGCAGGGCATTGGGGTGCATATCTTACACATGTAGAAGGTGTGGGCCCTCAAGGTAAATTCATCGAAATAGAATAACTTTTAAAGAAATTATTATGATTTTTAACAAACTTGTAAAATTTTTTCTCGAAAACCGGCTGGTTACATTTATGTTTCTCATTGCCTTTGTGGTTTTTGGGTTAGTATATACGCCTTTTAATTGGCAAATGGGAGTTTTACCACGCGATCCAATACCAGTAGATGCTATACCAGATTTAGGTGACAACCAGCAAATTGTTGCTACTGAATGGATGGGACGTTCTCCTAAAGACATTCAAAACCAGATTACATATCCATTAACCACAGCATTACTTGGTATTCCGGGAGTAAAAACTGTACGTAGTACTTCTATGTTTGGAATGTCGTTTATATATGTGATATTTAAAGATAATATTGACTTTTACTGGAGTCGTTCCCGTATTCTGGAAAAATTGAATTCATTACCTTCAGGCACATTGCCAAGTGGAGTAACGCCAATGCTTGGGCCTGATGCCACGGCATTAGGTCAAATATTCTGGTACACTCTTGAAGGACGTGATACTAAAACAGGAGAGCCTTCCGGTGGTTGGAATCCTCAAGAATTAAGAACTATTCAGGATTTTTATGTAAAATATGGACTTTCTACCGCCGAAGGTGTTTCAGAAGTGGCATCTGTTGGTGGATTTATAAAAGAATATCAGGTAGATATTAACCCAGAAGCACTTAAAGCATTTAATGTGTCTGTAATGGACGTGATGAATACTGTAAGCAAAAGCAATCTTGACATTGGAGCTGAAACAATTGAATTAAACAATGTGGAATATATCATCAGGGGATTGGGGTATGTCAAAAATCTTAACGACCTGGAGAATTCTGTTATAGCTGTTAGAAATAATGTTCCAGTAAGGATTAAAGATGTAGCCCACACCTCTTTTGGCCCGGCAACACGGCGTGGTGGCCTTGATAAAGATGGTTCTGAAGCTGTAGGAGCTGTAGTAGTTGCCCGTTATGGCTCAAATCCTATGGAAGTAATCAATAATGTTAAAAATAAAATCAAAGAAATTGATGCAGGATTACCCCAAAAAACGCTTCCTGATGGAAGGATTTCAAAGATAAAAATTGTTCCATTTTACGATCGAACAGGATTGATTAAGGAAACCATTGGTACACTTGAATCTGCTCTTTCTCACGAAATCCTTATAAGTATTATTGTAATTATAGTATTGGTATTTAATCTTAGGGCTTCACTTATTGTTGCCGGGTTATTGCCTCTAGGAGTGTTGATTACCTTTATTTTGATGCGTATTTTTGGAGTTGATGCTAATATTGTAGCCCTTTCAGGTATTGCAATTGCTATTGGAGTAATGGTTGATGTTGGAATTGTGGATGTAGAAAATATCTTGCGGCATTTGGATATGCCGGAAAACAAAGGAATACGTGGCAAAAAATTATTAGAGGTAATTTATCAGGCAACAACAGAAGTAAGAGCTGCCGTAGTTACATCTATGGCTACTACAGTGGTTAGCTTCCTTCCGGTTTTTGCTATGGTGGCATCTGAAGGTAAATTATTTCATCCATTAGCATTTACAAAAACCTTCGCATTATTATCAGCATTTATTCTTGGAATTATTGTATTACCTACATTGGTGCATATATTCTACAATGTTTCTTTTGATTCTAAGAAAATCCGAAAAGTAATAAATGGTATTCTAATTTTAACAGGTATAATATTCGTTACAATTTGGCATACATGGTCTGCGCTAGCTTTAATAGCAATTGGAATTAACAATTTACTAAATTATCGTTGGCCGGAAAAACGAAAAGAATATACAAACTACATTAATATTGCTATCACTGTTTTAGTTGCTATGTATTTTTTGTCTATCGAGTGGTTGCCTTTAGGAGCACACAACAGTGCTTTTATAAACTTCTTGTTTGTTTCAAGTATTGTTGCATTTGTACTGATTGGAGTTTTATCAATAGTTCATTTTTACGAACGAATTCTTCGCTGGGCCTTGCGTAACAAATGGAAGTTTTTATTACTTCCTGCTTTCACCTTGTTTTTTGGGATTTTAATTTGGCTAGGAACCAATAAAATTTTTGGATTCGTTGCAACTGGTTTTGAAAAAGTTGGTTGGCAAAGTTTTAGGCAAACATCATTTTGGCAGGGTGGAATAAAAATATTTCCAGGTATTGGAAAAGAGTTCATGCCTTCGCTTAACGAAGGTTCGTTTTTACTTATGCCAACAAGTATGCCTCATTCAAGTATTGAAAAAAACCTACAATATATAGAAACACTTGATAAGCGGCTTTCATCTATTCCAGAAGTTGAAATTGCTGTTGGTAAATGGGGGCGTGTTAATTCAGCTCTTGACCCAGCACCAGTTCAGATGTTCGAGAACACGATTAATTATCGTTCTGAATATATTTTAGATGAGAATGGACACAGGATGCAATTTAAAGTGGATAATGATGACAGTTATATTTTAAAAAACGGGACTAAGTATAATCCAGAAAATGAAGCATTTAGGATTATTCCTGTTGACAGCTTGATTACTACTACTAATGGAGAGTATTTTCGACAATGGAGAAAACAGATTAAGAAACCACAGGATATTTGGACTGAGATAGTAAAAGTAACCAATATTCCGGGTTTGACTTCTGCTCCAAAGTTACAACCAATTGAAACTCGTTTGGTAATGCTCTCCACCGGAATGCGCGCTCCAATGGGCCTAAAAGTATATGGACCTGATTTGGCCTCCATAGAACAAGCAGGTATGCTATTTGAACAGGCCTTAAAAGATGTTCCTTCAGTTAAAGCTTCATCTGTATTTTACGACCGTGCAGTTGGTTCACCCTACATCGAAATAAAACTAAATCGTGAAGCAATGGCAAGATTTGGAATGAGTATTAACGATGTACAGGAAATATTACAAGTTGCAGTTGGTGGAATGACTTTGAGTTATTCTGTTGAAGGTCTTGAGCGATTTCCAATGCGTGTTCGTTATGCACGTGAATTAAGGGACAACCCTGATGATATAAAACGCATCCTAATCCCCGCAATGAATGGTGTTCAAATCCCTTTAGGTGAAATTGCAGACATTGAATATACCCGAGGCGCACAAATGATTCGAAGTGAAAATACTTTTCTTGTTGGCTATGTTATTTTTGAC
>MENE01000101.1:5137-6636 GCA_001769005.1 Bacteroidetes bacterium GWA2_31_9b
AAACAATAACTGCATCTTTCATACATTTCTCGGGTGTTTTTGTAGCTTTTTCAGGTGGGTTTATTATGCTGTGGCTTTATGGTCAAAATTGGTTTTTAAATTTTTCCTTTGCAGAGATTAACTTAAGGGATTTATTTCAATTACATACGATTAACCTAAGTGTGGCTGTGTGGGTCGGGTTTATTGCCTTGTTCGGAATTGCTACTGATGATGGTGTTTTGATGGGTTCTTATATTCATCAGATATTTGAAGAAAGAAAACCAACAACTATTCACGATGTACGCGAAGCAGTAGTTGACGCCGGAAAAAAACGCGTACGGCCTGCAATGATGACAACTGCTGTTGCAGTTATAGCACTCTTACCGGTGCTTACGTCAACAGGTAAAGGTGCCGACATAATGGTACCAATGGCTATTCCAACTTTTGGGGGAATGATTATTCAGGTAATGACAATCTTTGTTGTTCCTATATTTCAGGCAATATGGCGTGAACGGGCAATTAAAATGAATGATAAAAAAGCGATTCAAATAATCAACAAAAATGATAGTGATGAAAATAATTAAATATAAAAAGTTACTACTTATACTCATTGTATTTTGTGTTTGTACTTTTACATATAGTCAACAAAAAGTTGATTCACTTATGCAATACCTTGAGATAGCAGCTAAAAATAATCCAACAGTTTTGCAAAAATTTAACGAATATCAGGCTGCTTTGCAAAAAGTGCCGCAGGTTGGCAGTTTACCCGACCCAGAGTTAAGTATGGGAGTATTCCTTGAGCCAATGGAATTATTAAGTGGTAATCAGGTTGCCGACATTCAGTTAATGCAAATGTTTCCTTGGTTTGGTGTACTTAAAAGTGCAAAAGATGAAATGAGTTTGATGGCAAAAGCAAAATTCGAATCGTTTCGTGAAACCAAATTACAAGTATTTTACGATGTACAACGTACCTGGTATAATTTGCACAAGATTCAACAAAATATTCAAATCTCTGAGAAAAACATCGAAATATTGCGAACAATCGAAAGAATTTCATTAGTCAAGTTTAAATCTGCTTCAATAGGAAGTACCAATTCGTCATCTTCTGGAAGCAATATGTCAGGTAATAATTCTCAAAATGTTGCTTCAGCATCGTCGGGTATGCAAGGTATGGGAGAAAACTCTGGCGATAATCAATCAGAAATAAATAATCAGCAATCCACATCCATGCAAGGCAATTCTATGGGTTCATCATCGGGTGGCTCAGGGTTAGCCGATTTATACAGAATTCAAATGGAAATTGGCGAACTCGAAAACAACATTGCTTTGTTAAGAAATCAACAAAACACAAATATTGCAAGGTTTAACAGCTACCTGAGCAGACCTGCAAAAGCAATTGTTTCTTTACAGGATACATTAAAACCTGACACATTAGTTATATCACTTATTACTGTTTCTGATAGTATGCTTGCCAATAATCCCATGCTGGGCATGTTGCAATTAGAAAGTCAATCGCTTGA
>MENE01000101.1:6859-7281 GCA_001769005.1 Bacteroidetes bacterium GWA2_31_9b
ACTTCCAATTCCTTGCAAACCGAATACTACGAAGCATTGCAGTTATATCAGGATGCCGGGCGACGTATTAAACTCTATGAAAATCAAAACCAATTAGCAAAAAAAACACTCAATATAATGATAAAAAGTTATTCTGCTTCCGGTTCAAATTTAACAGATATATTACGCATCCGACAACAAACTCTTGATTATGAACTTAAACAAGTAGAAGCTTTAGTCGATTATAATACAGCAATTGCATGGTTAAAGAGATTAATGGCTTATAATCAGATACAATAAACAAAATAAAATTATTGATATGAAAAAAATATTCACAAACAGATACATTCATTACAGCCTTTTTGTTTTAGCTGGGCTCTTTATAGGATGGCTATTCTTTCATTCATCTAACAAAATGGATGAAAAACATGAACATAATTCTG
>MENE01000101.1:7301-10479 GCA_001769005.1 Bacteroidetes bacterium GWA2_31_9b
TGGACATGTGCTATGCACCCGCAGATTAGAATGCACGAAGCCGGTAAATGTCCAATTTGTGGAATGGACTTAATTCCACTTAAACAAAATAACTCTCCTATTGACCAAAGTGCTATAAAACTTTCTAAAGAAGCCATGGAACTTGCTAATGTATTAACATCGGTAGCTACTCGTCAAAAACCAATTAAGGAATTACGCCTTTATGGGAAAGTACAAGCAGATGAACGATTATTGCAAAGTCAGGTAGCACACATCCCCGGACGTATAGAAAAACTATTAGTTAATTTTACAGGCGAAAGTATAAGTAAAGGTCAAACATTGGCATTAATATATTCACCTGAATTAATTACGGCTCAACAAGAATTGATTGAAGCAGCCAAAACAAAACAATTGCAACCTGAAATATATGATGCAGCAAAAGAAAAACTAAGTTATTGGAAACTAACTGAATCACAAATTTCAAGTATTGAAAATTCGGGCAGTGTGCAAAATACCTTTGAATTAGTATCAAATACTACAGGCATTGTAACATCTCGACGTGTAAATAATGGTGACTACATTACTCAGGGGACAATATTATACGACCTGGTTGATCTTTCGCGTGTTTGGGTTTTGTTTGATGCGTATGAAAGCGACTTACAATTCTTAAATATTGGAAATAAAATCTCGTTTACTATCCAAGCATTACCCGGAATTAATTTCGTTGGAAATATTAAATTCATTGATCCTGTTATAGATCCTAATACACGTGTTTCAAAAGTTAGGGTTGAAATAAATAATCAATTAGGAAAACTAAAACCTGAAATGTTTGCAACAGGTATTGTAAATGCTAATCTTTCGGAATATCAAAACAACATTATTATTCCTCGTTCAGCAGTATTATGGACTGGGAAACGTTCCATTGTTTATATAAAACAAACCGGTACAGATGAAAGTATTTTTAAAATGAGGGAAGTAGAACTCGGCCCCATGTTAGGAAATAGTTATGTAATTATTAATGGACTCAAAGAAGGAGAAGAAATTGTTACACAAGGAACATTTAGTATAGATGCATCTGCCCAGCTCGAAGGTAAACCTAGTATGATGAATCCAGAGGGTAGTATAATCTCCAAAGGACATGATCATGAGAATTTAAAAATGGAACAATCAAATGAACAAAAAGAAAACCTAACTAATAAAACAATTATGAAACATGAGATGTTTATAGTTTATGGTAATTGTGAAATGTGTAAAGAGCGGATTGAAAAAGCTACACTATCTTTAAATGGTGTAAACTCTGCAGAATGGAATATTGAAACAAAAATGATTCATGTTTCATTTGATGTTAATACAATTAAAATGAATGATATTCACAAAGCAATTGCTAAAGTGGGGCATGATACGGAATCGGAGAAAGCGTCTGATGATGTATATAACGCTCTTCCTGAATGCTGTTTGTATAGAAACTCTAAATAATTATAAACTAAATATTTTAATAGTATGAAAACAAAAATTTTAAATTTAACTATCGGATTATTACTAATCGCAAGTTTTAGTGTTTATGGACAAGAAGTAAAAACAGAAACATTCAAAGTTTTCGGAAACTGTGGAATGTGCAAAACCCGGATTGAAAATGCTGCGAAATCAGTTAACGGAGTTTCAAAAGCAGACTGGAATGAAGAAACCAAAATAGTAGAAGTATCTTTTGATGCTAGCAAAGTTAAAGTTGACGATATTCACAATGCAATTGCAAAAGTTGGTCACGATACTGAAAAAGTAAAAGCAAATGTTGATGTTTACAATGCATTGCCCGGATGTTGCCAATATGAAAGAGAATTGAAATAATTTAAGTGCATGATTGTTAGATCAATAATTTATGTTGATTAATATTAAAGCCAGATTTTACAATCTGGCTTTAAAAAAATATTGTTCCCTTTTTTCTATTTAATAATCATAATTTGGGGGCTTTTATAAACGTTTAGAATTAATACTTTTTTAGTACTTAAATTTTTAGGTAAATAAATATAATTATATTAAAAGTTTTAGAAATTATATATTTGTACCATGAAGAGAATTGTTACCATATTATTTTTAGTATTCTATTTAATGATTTCGTTTGGTCTTACAATAAATCTACACTATTGTGGAGGACAATTAGAATCGGTTCATTTCTTTGGTAACATAAAAACCTGTTGTTGCGTTGTTGAGGAAATGAATAATTTATGTTGCGAAAACCAAACCATTCAATACCAACCTAGTGAAGAGCAAAGAATTGGGCAGCATATTCGTATTCAGTCAATCTCATCTATCGATTTATTAGTACAGGCCTTGTTTTCAGAATTTGTTTTATGCTACAAATCAGAAAAAAATAATAGTATAATACAATTTGATTTACCACCTCCAAAAAAACAACCAACCTGGTTGATAAATTGCTCCCTTACTTACTACGCTTAACATTTCAGCATTTTTAAATAAGCCTACATTTTGGCTATCATTAATCAAATATTTAATATAAAAATTTACTGAAATGAAAAATACTTTAACAACAATAGCTGTAATAGCAATTATTTTAATTGCTAATTTTTCTCAGGCACAAGAAAAATCTAAAAAAGTAGAAACATCAGAATTTAAGGTTTATGGTGTTTGTGGAATGTGTAAAACAAGAATTGAAAATGCTGCACTAATTAAAGGTGTTAAGCTTGCCGAATGGAATAAAGAAGCACAATTGATCAAGGTAATATATAATCCAACAAAAGTAACTCTTGACGATATTCATAAAGCAATTGCTGAAGTTGGACACGATACAGAAAAAGTGAAAGCTGCAGATGAAGCCTATAACAAGCTCCCTAATTGCTGTGCCTATCGTGACGGTGCTTCAATCCATTAATAATTTCTAATATGAAAAATATTAATAGGATAGCATTTATATTGCTTTTCCTCCCATTTACTATTGTGGCACAACAAAATGTAAATTACTTAACAGGAAAAGTATATGAAACTTCACCCGATGGATTAATGATTCCATTGCTGAGTGCAAATGTTCATTGGATGGGAACAACAGTTGGAACGACAACTGCTGAAGATGGTTCTTTTAACATCTCACGTTTGAAACAATCGACTAAACTTATAATTAGTTTCATAGGTTTCGAAAACGATACGATTGAGACTACTTCAAAAAATAATATTGAAATAATATTGA
>MENE01000101.1:10611-10864 GCA_001769005.1 Bacteroidetes bacterium GWA2_31_9b
GTTACAGGTACAAGACAAATTCAAATGCTAGGTTTAGCAGGGCCATATGTTCAGATTACTCGCGAAAATATACCTGATATAAGAGGATTGTCTGCTATTTCGGGTCTCTCGTATGTGCCTGGAACATGGATTGAAAGTATTCAGTTGAATAAAGGAGCTGGTTCAGTTGCAAATGGTTTCGAAAGTATTACCGGCCAGATAAATGTTGAACTGAAAAAACCCGAAGAAGCTGAAAGATTATATTTTAATCTAT
>MENE01000102.1:0-6965 GCA_001769005.1 Bacteroidetes bacterium GWA2_31_9b
TATTACAATATAAAGAGAAAGGAAGAAAAACATCACACTTGGATACAAATCTTTCCAAGAAAAAAATGCATCTACTGTTTTTCCTCTACATGATGAGAAGTATTGTTTTATTGAAAGTTTACCTTTAATTATTGAGATTATTGAAAACGGGATGTCGGTTAAATAGTTTACCCAATTTACACCAATTCTATATTGATTAGGGTATATTGTTTCGATCTCATTTAAATAATTATAAATCATAACAGCATAATCTATTCCACACGTTCGAGCTAGTCCAACCCACAACCAGGTTCTTGCATTTATCTCTATTAACTTATATTTTTTGTCTCTCGGGTCGAGCAAATACTCAACTTCACAAACACCTGTATATTTTAATTCTTTTAATAAACGTTGGCTTGGCTCAAATAATTCTTTGCAATCTATACTACTAGCAAAGGTTGCAGTACCAAATCGGATTGGATGTTCTCTAACTTTTTCTCCTATCCAAAATGTTTTTATGTTTCCATCAATACAAAAAGCAGTAAAAGATATGGTTTTGTTTGCACCATTAAACGGAATTAGCTCTTGAGTAAAGGAACTTTTAATGGAGAATTTTTCAGTAATTTGTTGTAAATGATTTCTTAAATCAAACTCTGTATTTGAAAGCAAGGCTTTTTTACCTAATGCTCTATAGAATGATAATCCATTTCGACCTTTAGTAATTAGTGGAAATGATAACTCTCCTGAAATAGAATCGTTTGCAGAAGTAAAATACTGTGTTTTGGGAAAGGGAATATTAACCTTTTCTGCAAGTTTCAACAGCTTTGATTTATCGTAGATATTATCAATAATATCAAGTTCTGGAATTATTATTTTATAGTAATTGGAAAGCTCAGTTTTGTGCTTTGATATTGAGTAAACAGCATGATCGTTCGATGGAATAAGAGCCCATCCATTTAGATCTTCTCGCTTTGCTAAATCGATTAGAAATGGAACAAACTCTTCTGAGATAAAATCGGGACAGTAAAAAAATTTTTTACAATACTTTGAGTAGCGAGCTAGACAATTGCTTTTATCGATAACAATAACAGAAATTCCAGCCTCTCCTAATGCTCTGGTATTTGATAGGCCCTGAACATGGCCTTCGATAATAATTACACCTTTTTCCTTATTTGTAGAGGAGACCATCATATATCTTTATAATTTTTTGGGCAACCGATTTTGAATCTAATCCCATTGAAATCAGCTTTTCTCGACCTGTAGTTCTTTTATTAAACTCTAATGCAGCGGACAGCTTAACACAAATATCATCTGAATTACTTTTGGCGATATAACAACCTTCAACACCATCAATGTTTAAGCTTACATCACCAACATTTGTACTTACAATTGGTAAATTACAAGCCATCGCCTCTTTCACCACATTAACGCTACCTTCCCATTTTGACGTTAATAGTAAAACATCGGCAGCATTCATATAATCGGGTATTGTAGAATTTGAAACACCAAAAACAGGAATAAGTCTTACATCTGAACGAATTAGCCGTTTAACAGATTCCTCTGCTAAAGAAAAATTCTTTTCAACCCGAGAGGGATCTGCAATAAATACAATGATTTTATCATTTAATGGCAAACCAATTTTTAATCTTGCAGTATTTTTATCTGCAGCTGTGAATCGCTCAATATCAACTCCATTGGGCACAACAAGGGCTTTGTTGAATTTAAGTAAATTTTTCATTTCTGATGATTTAACAATTGTTAAATCCCATTTAGTTCGATAAAAAAATGTTGCTGTTTTTCTAAGAACCCCCGAAAGATAAGCATCACTACCCATCAATGAAACTACGAGAGGTCCTCGTTTGGCCAATGCTGCTGTAAATGCGGATAAACTATAGTGTGCATGAATAATATTATATTTGTTCACCTTCAAATACTTTCTTAACTTAAAAATATGTTTAAGATAACCAAGCAAGCCTTTCCCAGTAATTAAGTAGAACGAAACATCAATCTTTTCTTTTCGAAGCGACTCAGCTTGGTTATATACAATATTATTGGGTTGACCCGATTTATTGCCACTGCAAATGAATAATACTTTCATCATTGTGGATTTGTTACATAAGAGATTATTGCCTTGAATTTTCCTGTTTCGGAGTGAGGTATATTTTCAACATTATTAACAACAACATGAATTTCACCTAATTTTGCTTTTATCTCATCAATAAGAATGTTTTTATCATTTTCTGATAGTGGATCAGATTGAATGTTGACAACAATCTCACTCAAACTTTTTTGGATTATTTGAAATTTTTGTAGGTTGCGATTAGTAGCAATGTTTGTATAAATCAACAGGTGATGAAAATAACCCCAATGAACAGGATTACCATTTAAACCTATTACATTATCAGAACTACGGCCTATAATTTTATCGATCAACTTGGAATCCCTACCACAAGTGCATTTATTCTTGGAAAGCAGCACTTTGTCGCCATTTTTATACCGTATAAATGGAAAACTGAAATTATCCAGATCTGTTAATATCAACTCATCATTGTTGTCCGTTTCAAGAATGACATGTTCTTCGGTAACATGAAGCCCTTTATGTTGATTACACTCATAAGCAACACCTTCTATTTCACCGCAACCGTATTGATCAAATACGCCACAATTGAAAGTGTCTTGGATGATTTTTCTATGGAAATCTAAAAGCGGCTCAGCCGTAGTAGAAACAGCTTGTATTGAATATGATAATCCCTTATTCTTTAAAATAGAAGCAATATCAACTATATTTAAAACATAACCACGAAGTATAGCTTTGGGATTTTTTTTAAGTAGATTAACTAAAACCTCAATATCTTTATCCTGTAGATTATATGAATCAAGCGTTTTGGAGTGCTCCAAATAATCTACGAACCCGTTCTTAAGTTTTGAAAATATACTTTCATTGATAAAATTCCGCCCTCGAAAAACAATATATCTATTATTAAAATCTCGTCCCATCCAATCTTGAAATCGAAGAAAAGAACCCCACACAACACTACGACAATTTGAATCATTAAAATATTTTAAAATCAGACCCGTTGACCCACTAGTTTTACTTGATTTAACACCTTTAATTTTTGATATATTAGTTGGGATAAAATCATTATAATGGTTAAGAATATACTGTTTATCAATAATAGGAAATTGTTTTAAAGTTTCAAGAGAAGTAATATTATCTGGGTTTAATCCGCTTTGTTTCATAAAACCCCGATAAGCTGGGACGTTATTATAACAATGCTCTAATAATTGTCTTAATTTTGTTAATTGATATTCTTCAATTCTTGATTTATCCCAAGTCTCTGATTCCTTTAGAAAAACATACTTGCCCCAGACGTTTTTGCCTGATAAAACATCTTCGACCTGATATCTTATTTTTTTATTTATTAAAACCACTGAACAATATTTTAGGATTCCAATTCTTGATTAATAATTAATATTATACATTTCATAAAGATAATGTAACCCCAGCAAAAGAATGAGTTTACGCAGATTATGATCAGATACCGGAATATCTGAATTCAGTTTTCCTATTACTTCTTTCACTTTTTCTTTTTCTATAAATTCAAATTCAAGAATTGGTGAATTAAATAGTTTCTCTCTAATTAGGGGCTTCAGTCTGTTAATGCTTCCAAGTGCTTTTGATGGGTGAATTTTGTTTTTGTTAAAAAAATGATTTTCGAAATAGCGAGTCAACGTAATCGGTAACCGATGTAAATATAAAAGATCTGCCATAACATAATTTCTATCCAATGGAGAATATATAACAGGCTCATGAAGCCTCTTAATCATTTTAGGGTATAATCTTCGAGACTGAAAGTGTGAAAGTGGATTTTTCGAAAAGGATGTAAACTGGGTAAAGCGATATTCTGAATTTAATAATTGAGAAAGAAAATTTATATCTAAAAAAGGATTTATCATATTATAATTCCCATATAAATTTTTAAAAACAACTCCAAAAAATTTAGCATAGGTTTCATTTAGCAGAAAGTTTATAAGGTTTTTGTGATTACTATCTTTTGAATCATTAAGATAATTTCCTAGCCCCTCAATATGATACTCTGCGTTTGATGTATAGTTTTTACTGGAAATAAATGGATTTGATTGTAGGTCAAAAATTAAATTTGTCTTCAGAATGCTTATATCATTAGCATTTATTAATGTTTTTGCTGATCTTGTTAGCATGACCTCTGAGACAACGACTGGTCCATTAATTAACTCTCCGCCCATAAACCCAGTCAAAATATTAGATTTTGGGATATTGCTTTTTATTAGTTCATATGATAATAAATCAGTAAGTAAAGGCAAACAAGGAGTACATTTAATAAAACTCTTTATCTGGTCGTCCATTTCATCCAGAGAAAAAGATTTAAGTTCAACTAACCTATGGGGAATACTAAACTGTTTAGCTGTACTTTGAGCAGCAATATAATCAACGCTTCCATTCAAACCATAGGTAAATGAAGCAAAATCCAGCTTTTGATTCAGTAGAAGTGATAGGATAACCTTTGAATCAAAACCACCAGATAAAGTCAACTCTATAGGTAATTTTGAATCTATATCATCGGTTAAACAGCTTATTAAAGCTAGATTTAGGTTATCAATATCAAGTTTATGCCTTTCTTTCTGATTTAATAATTCCGCAATATCATTTATTTTTGTAATAGAAATACTACTTGGATTTGGATTACTATTAATAACTGAACCGCCTTTTAATTGGGATATGTTCTTAAATATTGTTCGATTATTTAGGGTGTAATTAAAAAGAATAAAATCATAAACACCTCGGATATCAATTTTTTTCGAATTTTGGATCCTTATTAAGTAGTCACAATCATTAGAAAAGATAAAGTCTTTTCCTGCATTTGAATAATAAATAGGATAAATTCCATAAATGTCATTATGAATCGAGAAAGAACCACTGTTTTTAGATATAATTATAATAAAACCCCATTTCATTTTTTTTTGTAACTCTTCAATATCTTTTTTTGAAAAGTTATCATTTGTAAATTGACTAAGAGTATTTTTAAATCCAATATTTACATGTGCGAATAATTGATAATCGGAGTTTTCGAAAATATAGTATTCCTTTTCAAATTGGGCATTATAGCAAATGGTTATTCCATTAATAAATATTGTTTTAAAACAATTTGAATTTACATTATTTATATTGTTCGAAATTACAACTGTAGGAATCATTTTATAATTTTATTAATTTCTTTTTCAGTTGTTTTTACATTTTTTAGCCTAAAATAATAGTTGTGAATTATGCTAATTGCACCTCCCATAAACAAATATGCTATAGTCCTTTCACCAATTGTACCTGATCCTGTTACAGAAATAAAAAAAGAACAAAGAAGAACACCAATAAGAGAGGTGTATATTATCCTAACCATATTATTATTACGAAGAAATCTAAAAAACTTAGTTCCTTGCCTATAGATTAGAATAAATATTGACAAATAAAGCGAAAGCCCAATAATACCTGAACCGTAAAGAA
The DNA here is from genome assembly GCA_001769005.1 of Bacteroidetes bacterium GWA2_31_9b. Lineage (GTDB taxonomy): Bacteria > Bacteroidota > Bacteroidia > Bacteroidales > UBA12077 > UBA12077. The sequence continues at coordinate 5,516 of MENE01000102.1, forward strand.
ATTGTGAAATATCGCCATGAATCATCCTTCCCTGACCAAAATATTTAGGACCAAAAAATTGCTTAGAATTAAAAAGCTCAACTCCAAAAAATACCTGAAAAATTGAACCCTCTTTCATTTCCTTTAAAACATAGAAAAATTCCTGATATCGTGATTCATTTTCAATTTCGTTTCTTTCGGTTGTTCTTGCTTCATAACCTCTTTTTAGCGTATCAAAGTATAGACCAGATGTAATGAAGAGTAAAAAAGCAATGATTATTGTATACTTAATTATTTTTGTTTTTCTGGGTGAGTAAATGATATAAACCAAAATACCTAACGATAATCCTATAATTGCAGCTCTTTTAGTTGCGACTAATAAAAAAATTAAAGAAATTAATGCTATAAGTGGTACAAAAAATTTCATTAACACAGCATGTGGTTTTCTTTGATAAAAATATATGGGTAAAGTTATTAAAATTAGTGCGAGACTATTTGTTATACCTACTCCTGCGTAACCTAAATAAAAATTGTCTTCGAGGTATGCTGAAATACCAATATCAAAAATTTGAGCAAATAATAAATTTAAGCAGATAATAAATGCACAGACAATTAAAGACTTTAAAAAAATATAAATGTCATTTTCGTTTTTAATATAATAGTAACCTACAGCAAACATTAACAATGACTCAAACCATTTTATATAATTATTAAATAACGACTCTATTATATTAGAGGAAATTAAAGAAAGGAAAAATAAAAAAGTAAGAAAAAACAGTATTCTATTGGATATTTTACTCGGTTTATATTTCGTAAAAATAAAATATAAAAGAAATAACAGAATAATAACACCACGGATAATACCAATAGGTTTATATAAATTAATAGTTACATCAGCAATTATGTTAATAACAGGAATGAAAAAAAGTGGAGACAATAAAAATTTAGAATTTCGCTCATTCTCTTTTTGCAATATATTGTTAGATAAAAAAATCACTTTTTTAGTTAAGTTTAATTTATTGATTTATAAAATAATTATTAATTATAGATTCCTGTTAATTTGAATAAACTTCATTATAGAATTCTTCAAAGAAAGCAAGATTGTTTTTGAAGAATTCTTGATATTGACCTTCCTTCTCAATTCCAATATTCCCTTTATACCTGAACCTAATGTTATTTAATCGTATATTTCTTATAAAATAATTGTAGTATATAAATTTATAAAGTTCTTGACTTTGTGGCTTAATTTCAATTTTTTTATTTATCATATCGGTCAATACAGAAAAGTACTCATCCTTTGTTTGAGGTGAAATTACAAAATCTTTATTGCGATATGGAGGATCGCCTGCAACAAGGCATTGCTTATTTCTTCCAGCTATTTCCAATCCAATTGTACTTGAATAAACTAAACCAAAATTCATTCCTTCAATCAACCTATATGAATTAGCCTCTTCAGAGGAATCAATTAAAA
>MENE01000102.1:6976-23796 GCA_001769005.1 Bacteroidetes bacterium GWA2_31_9b
GGAAGATCTTTTTTAATTCTTTCACCTACAAAATCAGTAAAAGGAATACTTAACTTTAATTCTGCAGGATGAATTCTAATAACCAGGTTAGTTTCTTTAATATTCTGAATCCAGAATTCAATTACTTCGTAAATCCATTCATCCATAGAGTTGAAGATCGTATTCCTATCAATAACAGCTGTATCGATATTAAGATTTGTAAATAAACACACATAATTGTTGAGGTTTGAATATTTTGAGTTATGTGATTCGTTTAGTATTGCATACATATCCTTTCCTTTCTCTAAACCCTCAAGAAAATCGATTGCAATTTGTTTCTCTTTTTGAGTAAATGGATGCTTAGTATAATATTTAATCATCTCCGGTTCCCAATTAAGTTTCATTACTTCATCATTTTTCTTATAAATAATGCTATTATCACCTAAAAAGGTTTCATAGGTTACGATATCTATTTGCTTCCGTCTGTTAACAATATCAAACAAATGAACTTCGAGGGGAAGGGTACCGTTATGTACAATTACTTTATTTATTTTTGGATTTTGATCGAGAAAATGATTCATTAAATAATAAAACTTAATTCCACTCAATAAGTATTTTTTATAAATCTCGAGTTCAATCGCATCATGAATAAATTTTGCCCTGTAAAGATAACGCAAAACACCTTTTCTTGAGAATCGGCCAAGTTCATACCCATTATCTAATGAATAACTGAAGCATTCTTCTAATGTTGATATGTGGAATATTTTACTTTTTTCAAAAACGACCTCTTTTTTCAATTGCTCATTAGCTAAATAGAAATCATTCATGTAAATCAAATCAATATTTGTTTTTTCTTTTATAAAATCATAATGCTGAAAACATTCTTTACAAAGAGTTTTAATAGTTTCGATATTTTTTCCTTTTCTTTGTTTACTGCATACTTCAACGGTTTTATTGCATACTAAAAAAATTGGATGAATGCCTTTTAATTCTAAAAATTTGGCAATTAATAGGTTGAATAAATTAAAAACGAAGTTAGCTTCTTGAAATAAAACGAAAAGAACTTCTTGATTGCTGTTTTTATTGTTTGAAAAAGCATTCTTAAATATTTTGGAAAATTTTACATAATTAATGTATGAACTTAAATCTCTTTTAATTAATTTCTTTGATAAGATTTTATCCATCAGAGGAATTAGTATGATGATTAATCGTGTACTCCTCAAAAAAACAATAAGCGGGGTAAGTATTTTTCTTAAAAAAGACATTCGTCTAAAATACTTCATGTGCTTTGTTTCCTTCATATTTAAAAAATATTGTTAGTTAATTGTAAAATATGGCAAATCGAATTATAAAACTATTTATTAAACCGGTTTTTTGTATAACGACCCAAATTATACCTTGTAATAATATCTGGTAATAGTCCTCTTTTTCGAAGAAAAAAATAAAAAATTATAAAACTTAAAATCATGAAAGGTGTAAAAATAAGGATTATTTGAAAGGTGCTTTTGTTTATATATAGGGGCAAAGTATATGTGTGAATAAAAAGCAGAAGTAAAGAGATTCCTGAAATGAATATGAGTCGACCGATAAAAAATCCAATTGAAGGTAATTGTGTTTTGTTACCAACATAATAAAATAATAGAATAGCTATAAAAATATTTCCTGCTAATATTGCTACGGGTATCGCTTGATAAAAAAGAGTGATGAAGCTAACCATAATAAGAAGTTGAATAATAAATTTAAAAACGACAGCCCAAAATAATTTTTTATATTCTCCAACGATATACATTGTTCTTGAAAAAAAATTTAAAAGCATTCTAGGTAAAAAGCTTACTGTAAGGATGTTGAATATAATTAATGTAGATTGAACAGCGTTATTATCAAACTTTCCTCTACGGAATATTACAATAATTAAAACCGGGGCAAAAAACAACATTAATAGCTGTAAAATAAAACCCACATTAAGAAGAATTTTCAGTGTTTTAACAGTGTATTCCGAAAACGAATTATTGTCCTTCTTGTGTCGCTTGACCTGTTCCATATAGGAAGTTGTAAGAACCGACGAAAGTAATACCACATTAGGTAACTCAGAAAGTGTTTTGGCGTAATTTAAAGAACTTAGATAACCTCCTGATAAATATTTTACACTTAGCGAACGTTCCCAAAATGTACCCAATTGGTTAAAAAGTGTTTGTAAACTTAACGAGAAAACCCTATTAAGCATAATTTTCAAATTGTTAAATTCCATTTTCCACCCATTTATATAGAATATTTCTTGAAAAGGAATTTCTGATTTTAAACTAAACCAAAAAGCATTAATAAAACTTGTTAATAATAAACCATAAGCAAATGAAAAAATACCAAGAGATTTAATGGTAGCAAATATAAATCCTACTCCAATAATTTGTGAAATCACCGAGGAATAAGTAAAAAAGCCATATAACCCTTTTGAATATAAATGAGGCCTGAGAATAGAGGTAAATGTTCCAGGTATCATATTAACTATAAAAATTATACTCATTGTCTTAAAAAGAGAAGTAGTTTCAGGGTTTAAATTGAAAAAAGGAATAAACCAACCTAAAGAAATTAAGTAAAGAATACCCAAAAGAATAATAATACCAAGACAAATTGTTATGTAAACTGCTTCAAAAAACCCCTCATTACTTATCACTTTATTCCTTTTAATAACCAATATCTCACCGGCACCACCACCTATCATTGCTTGCAGTATTGTTGGAACAATTTGTGCTAATAAAAGAATATCTATTTGAGAAGAAACCCCCAAGAAATAAGCCATTATGACTTGCTTCAGGAAGTTGGTAAGACTAATAAAAAGATTACTTACAATTAGTAATCCTGAATTTTTGACTTGATCTTTTTGCACTAAATTAAATTGAATAAAAATTTAATTAATAAGTAAAACTGATCTTTGTAAATTCTCGCCAACAAGATATAATATCGAATAAATAAAATGATTATATTGCGTCGCTAATCGTGATAACTCCGCCCATTTATTTATATTACTTAATTACTGGCTATTTACTCGACTTTGGTAAATCATTCGTATCTAATCTAGGTAGTTCAAATCTGTTGTTTTTGTTTAAATCAGCTATTTCAACATTCGCAGTAAAAGCCAACTTGCAACCCTTATCCTTAAGTATGTTTATTAATGATTGATCATAAGCCCCATAAGGATAGCTCATTGTCCAATTATTCATATCAACCCCCATCTCTTTCAAAAAATTACACCCTTTAGCTATTTCTTCCTTTTGTTTGTCTTCCGAAAGAGTATCTAACCACACATGTTCAAAACCATGATTTCCAATATGCATACCATTCTTTACCATACAAGTAATTTGTTCTTTGGTCATATATAACTCTTTGCTAAACGTACTTTCATTTATATCAACAAATTCACGAAAAAGATTATCCGTTATAATTCTTCGTAAAGTTTCAGGAAGTTCTTTTTGTAATAGTCTTTTAAAGAAAACCACCTCTTTGTTGTCCATCCTACTTGGTATAGCAAGTTTTTCAAAATAATACTCGTTGGATGATAAATTGTAATCATTTCTGTATTTATTTAATTCTTTAAAAGTTCTTCGGATTAATTGTTTCATATCAATGACCGATGCTAAAATAAAATGTATTTTATTTACATCAAGAACCAAATTGTCCATAATATTACTGGCTGGAACATAAAACGAACCTTGAATTTTTCTATTAAACAGTATAGGAAAAACATTGGTAAAATGATCAATATAAGCATCATCAAAGGTTAATAAAACGGAATTATATGGCAACGAGTCATTATTGTCTATGGCACTAATTAAGTGTTCCATGGATATAATATAGTAATACTTTTGTAAGTAATTTAATTGCTCAATAAAAAGTGAAAGATCTAACCCTTTTATATTTGGAAACCTTGAGTTATTCAAGTCTCTCACATAGTGATACATTACTACTGTAACTTTATAGTTTTTATTCATGAATTGGCACTTTATACTTGATTTATCTGTGATATTTTTACCAATCGATCCCTATCAGAATCCATTCTAGTGAAGTACACAGAACTTTTTGTGAGATTCTCAATTTCCTTTCTAAAAGATTTACTCTGAATTCCTAGAAATTCTCTATTGGGTCGATTTTCAATAGGAGAAGTAACTTGGGGTAAAATAGAGAAGTCTTCATTTTCTAATTTAATAAATTGAGATGAAACGAGTTCGTCATCATAGATGTTTCCAAACATAGAGAAATCAATATAAATATGTTTCTTGGAGATTGATTCATGAAATGTCTTTTCAATTAGCCTGCCAATTCCTTCCTTCTTTCCATACAAATCAATTATTCGGCTTACTTTATAATTGTAAGGTTTTAATTGTTCTTCACGAAGGACGATATAAGATACTATAGATTGATTTAGTAAGACACCAAAAATTTTATATTTAATATATGGATTATCAAAAAACCTCCAATTTAAAAATTTAAGGGATCGATGAGTTGTTGCAATTTCTGTTAGATCTTCTTCTAAATTTAGAGTATAGCGATTAATATTTTCTTTGGTTAATTCAACAACTTCCCCAAAATCTATCTTTAGTTTAGGTTGGGCTCGGTAAAGTTTTTGTTTGGAAAACAAAGAGTAATCTTGTTGAATAAAATTTACTATTTCTAACGTTTTTTTTAAATCTAAAATCATTATGTATCTTGTAAATCTTTCAAATTCAAATAAGTTGTATCCTGTTTTTTGATAAAATGAAGCAGTATCTTCAGTAAAACCGATTACCCCATTGATTTCATTGTTTTGAAAAATAAAATCAATTATTTTGCTATTGTAGCCTTTGCCCCTCCATTCGGGTAGAGTATATGCACTTACCCCCCAAATCATTGAAATTATTTTATTATTTATCTTTAAATTATAGTTAAGTCCACCATAATGAGATACAATTTCTCTATCCGAATTTAAGCCAATTAAACAATTTCCAATAGATTCCTCATTACTAAAAGTAGGATAAAAATAATGTTCTAAAAACTGTTCGTTTTTGAAAATAGTCGTATTTCCATAAGCTTTAATAAAAAATTTTATAAGTTCATGCAAATCCGAATAATTTGCTCTTCTTACTATGATTTCTTGGTTTTCTTTCAACCTTTTAGTAATATTAAGTATTTTAAGAGTTTTTTTTAAATTTATAATTCATAGTTTGCAATTTGACAATAGAAATCATAAACCATTAATTGTTCTTCAATAGTGCAGAATTTAGAATTGTTCTTTTGACAAAATTCATTAACCATTCTATAAAGTCCTGGTTTAAAATCGGTATCAAGTTTATTATCAATTTGAACATCTTCAACAACCACACTTCCCTTTTTTTGAATTTGAAGTTTTTCCATCGGTTTTAAATATAATCGATGATTTGCAGTTAGAATTTCAACAGCCCATCTTCCGGGGGCATTCCAATTTGCATTATAACTAAATAATGCTCCTCTATCTGAAACTCCAGCTCCAGTGAACATTGATGCGCTTGGATGCCAGCTTAGTCCTCCTGCTGTAAAGCAGCTCAATTTTTTTGGTTTTCCTCCCAGATAAAAAGCAAGATCTGCAACATGAGAAGAGTTACTAAGAAACAATCGTTCTTTTACGAATGCCCCTTTTTCTAGTGGTTCAATAAGATGAGCCCATTCTGTAAACTCAAAATTAAATGAAATAACACCTCCGTCTTGTTCAATAATTTCTTGTGCCTTATAAACGGAACTGTAAAATCTGCGATTGTATGCAATTAATAAAGTTGCATTTTTTTCTTGTGCAAGTTGACAAACGTCTTCAAGTTCTTGTCTAAATAGTCCTCCAGGTTTTTCACATAAAATATTCTTTACACCAACTCTTAACAATTCCTTTGTTGTTTCAGTCAATGATTCAACACCTGTTGCAATTATACAAAATGATGGGAATAAAGGTTTTGTATTAAGATATGCTAAAAGCCCGCCTGTAATTACTTCGCAGCCTGTTTTTTCCTTGTACATGGAAGCACTTTGCTCTCCTCTTCCTATAGTTATAAATGGTGTTTTCAGGGCAATGAGCACCTTTGCATATTCCACAGCCATTGGCCCTGAACCAATAAGTAGAATAGGCGAATTTATGTGATTGGACATAAGTGTTGATCTTTATTTGTTACTAAAGAATAATGATTTGTAAATTCTTTTAAAAGAGGGATATGATGTTGAACAGAGTTTTTGAATTCTGTCAATCGACAAGAACCGGTACTAAATAGTTCTTCGACAAGGACATTCGTCAGATTGCTTTGAAAAGGTATTGTAAATTCTTCAGATTCCCAAACCCATGCCTTTTCTGAATTTGCCTTTTGAAGAAAAGAGTTCCCCGTTTCTTGAATCATGAATCGAAATTCTGGAGAATTGATTTCTATTAATATTGGTGCACTTCCTTGTTCAAAAGATGTAATGGTTAATTGTTTGGTGTTGCTAAATGATATATTAAGTGTTCCAAAGAAATCAATATATCCATCTCTCTTACTTTGAAATAATCGAGGAACAAACATAGATGAGACTTTTGATGGAATTATTTCACCTGAAAGAAAACTAAAAAGATCAACAAAATGAACAGCATTTGAGCCAAGGTTTAAATTTGATCCAGAAACATTTATCTTTATTTCGGTTTGTCCTTGGACGATTTTTTTTATATTAATGTATGTAGGAAACATTCTCCGAGTGCAATTTACCCAAGTTTTGATTGTTCTTTTTTCTAGTAAAGATTCAACTTCTGAATAATCGCAAATTGAAGGGAATAAAAATTTTTCAAGTATTAAAAAGCGAAACATACTTTGATTTAAAAGTTGAATAATAACCTCTTTACGATGTAAAGAATCACATGCTACTATAGCAACATCAAATTCATTTGGTAAAAATTTTATATTATTAATATAATTAATTCTCCCCCTAAAGTCATGTTTAGAGGCGACATCTAAAAATCGACTTTTTGATGTTTGAAGTGAGTCATTATTAACATCAACGACATAGATTTCTATTAGTTCTTTTACTAAAGCAAGCCCTTGTAAATGTCTACTCCCAAATTGACCAGCTCCAACAATGACAACTTTTTTCATATCTTATATTTCAAATTAAATAACTGTCCAACCCCCATCTACCAGAAGATTAGCACCGGTCATATAACTAGATGCGTCACTTGCTAAAAAAAGAATAGCCCCATTATACTCTTTTCTGTCAGCCATTCTACCAAGAAGAGTTCTATAAGAATAATTGTTTGAAAATGTTTGATCGTGATTATCAAATACACCACCAGGTGTAAGGCAGTTAACACGAATATTTTTTTCTCTATAATATGAGGCCAAAAAACGGGTTAAGCTTATCACTCCTGCTTTAGAAACAGCATATGATACTGGAGAAGAAAATCGTTCACCTTCAAAATATGGATTATTTACCCCATCATATAATCGTTGGTCCGAACCTACTACACCATAAATAGATGAAATATTTATGATATTACCATATCCTTGTTTAATGAAGTATTTACAAGCGATTTGACATGCTATAACAACTCCGACAAGATTTCCATCAATAACTTTTGTAAGAGTTTCCTTTTTATACTGTTCAAAAGGAGCATAAAACCCTTCTGGTTTTATTTGCGCATTATTAATAAGCACATCTATTCTACCATATTTTTCAACTGTTTTTTCAATAAAACTCTCTATTGAGTATGAATCGGTATTGTCGACAGAAAATGAAATACAATCTGAATTAAATTGTGATCTTACTTGTTCGGCTAATTCTTCACATCTTTCGGGATTTATATCCCCTATTGATAGTTTGGCTTGAGCTTCACCTAGTAATTTTACGTATTCTGTCCCAAGTATTCCTGAAGCACCAATAATTGCAATAACTTTATCTTTAACGTTAAATGTCTCTGAATAAATATTGTTCATAATAAACAGTTATTATTAATAATTCGGTTTACTAAACTTGATGCTTGTAAACCATTATATAATGTAATATTTGGTTGTTGATTAATTAAAATTGAGTTTATATAATGAGATAATTCATCTTGATACATTTTATTCCGATCAAAGTTCGTATAGCTGATAGTGTTAATCCCTTTACCTTCTTCATAAATATCAACACTATTAAAATATAAATCTACATTTATCCAGCCTTTTTCAAAAAAGAGCTGAAAATATCTTTTATAACCTCTTGTTATGTAATCGAGATGAATGTTTACTAGCACTTTTTCGGATGTTAAATATGTAATTTCAGCAATATCTTCTGTTTCAATTTTTAGATCTCCAATTTTACCTACATAAGATGAAATTGATTTGATTGAGCTCCCTGCAAATAAAATAGCTAAATCAATTTCATGAATTAAATCTAAAAGTACTCCTCCACCTAAACTTTTACTTGCAGAATAAGATTTCGTATAGTCGTTACCAGGTCTCCAATCGGGAAGGTATTGCCCAACAAAAAAGCGAGCATGTTGCAGTTTTCCTAATCTACCACTTTGTTGTAAGTTATATGCATAGGAAACACAAGGATGAAAACGCATATTTAGTGCAGTAAACCCGATTCCTTTATAGCCATCAATTAACTTCTCAATTTCAGTGACTTCATTATAATTAGAAACTATCGGTTTTTCAACAAAAATGTTTATTTGTTTTAAAATAAGTTCCTTTAGGTAAGAATAATGTTTGGCTGTTGGGTTAGCAACTATTACAAAATCTGGATTATGTAATAGTAAATCCGATAATGAGTTAACCTCTTTTAATCCCAAATCGTTTGCTTTTCCAACTTCACGAAAGAGTATAATATCGTTAATATTTAAAGAGATAAGGTTTTTGGCATGCCTTTTACCTATTGAACCATAGCCGATAATACCAACTCTCATCAATTATTCGATTTTAAAATCTAGTTTATTGTTATCAAGTAAATAGCTCATAAAATCAAAATCAATGGGTTCGTCGAGATCAAAACAACTATGAGGCATTTCATACACTAGGGAATATGGAGTATATGCATTTTTATAGTTTAAATCGAAGAAATTTCGTCGATAGAAATAAAATGAAGCATTAAGATCATAAACTTTTGGCGCTGTTTGCCTTGATAATATTGGTTTCTCTGGCTGTTTTACTAATTTATAATAACCATCTATGTCCTTTTCTACCATATTGAAATATGGATTTCGGTGAGCTTTATTTACTGAAAATAAGTTTAATGCATTTTTATCTTTTTTAATAATTTCAAATGCAGAAATTAAATCATAGACTGTTCTTAAAGGAGATGTAACATCTAAATCCAATATATATTCAAATTTTTTATTGTATAAAGTTTCCGAAAATAATAATACATCTTTTATAGTATCTATCTTTCCCGCCGTATCAGTTGCTAACTCTAATGGTCTTCTGTAGTCTGTTTTAAGACCATATTTTGCAGAAACATCTGCTATTAAATCATTATCAGTCGATAAAGCTATAGATGCATCAAGTATCTTAGCAAATTCATGGGCAATATTAATTGTATATGCAATTAACGGTTTTCCAGCTATCGTTTTAATGTTTTTAGATGGAATACCTTTTGAGCTACCTCTCGCGCATATTGTTATTAGCATTTTTTTACACCCCCATTTTTTTTAAAGTTTTATGATATTCTGTCCACTCTCCCGTATCCACCCAAGAATTTTGGCTGATAGGGAACACTCCCATTTTCATATTTCTTTTTTTAAGTTCTTCCATTAAATGTGTAACATGAAAATGTTGTTTATGTGGAATGAGACTTATTGCTTTTTTACTTAAAATATACATTCCGGTACTTACTAATAATGAGTATTCTGGTTTCTCCTTGAGTTCCATCAGTTGCCCACCCTGTTCAATTTCACAAATTCCATAAGGAATTTTATAATGCATCATTGAACCGATTAAAGAAAGATCATAACCGTTATCAAAATGAAATTTATAAAAGTCGGCATAATCAGTATCAATAATTATATCACAATTAGTAACCATGACCGCTTCTTCTATTTTATCTGCAATTATTGAAATAGCCCCAATAGTTCCTAATGGCTCCTCTTCTATTATATAATCAATGGAATATGATTTTATTTGCTCTTCCATGTAAGCTTTTATAATTTTTGATTTATGTCCTAATGAAATGAAAAAATTAGAAACATGATGATCTAAAAATTTATCAATAATGATTTCAAGAATAGTTTTATCACCTATGGGGATTAATGGTTTTGGTAGAATTTTAGTAAAGGGTTCCATTCTTGTACCATAACCTCCTGCCATTATAACCACTGGTATATTAAGCGCTTTTTTCTCTCTCCGTTCATATTTATCTTGAAAAATCGCATCCCAAAATAAAAGTTCTACAATTTCCATTTGTTTATTAAGAATAGGTATGCATTGAATTTTTTTTTCAAGCATTATCTCTTTTATCCGATCGATTGAAGAACCCTCTTGAAACCAAATAGGATTTTTATTACAAACAGAAGTAACTTTATCATTAAGGTTTCCATCTGAAAGAATCCATCTTCTTAAATCTCCATCAGATAGTGCCCCATACAATTTAGTTTTGTTTGTTACAACAAATAAAGTTTTTGAGTGAGAAGCATCTAATATTTTCATTGCTTCTCTTATTGTAATATTTGAATCTATAAGATAATTTCCAATTTGTTTCATTCTTTAGTAAATGTTTCTTTAATAAATGTAATAAGATTTTTTTCAGGTTTAAAACTAATTTGATTTATTATCTTTTTAATAGATATTTCTTCAATATTTTCCCACGGTAGATTATTCTTCCATGCTGTTGTATATTTTATTTCTTTGATTTGTTCTACTAATTTTACGAGTTCTTTAATTGTATATGTATCATGGGTACTTAAATTAAATATCCCTCGTGTATTGCTGTAATCACTAATCAAAGAGTAAATAGTTTTTGCACAATCATTAACATGCAAAAAACTTCGAAGGAGATTACCATTATGATTAAAATCAAGAAGTAAGTCACTTTGATAAGATCGTTTTAAATATGCTAAAACACCTTTCGTTTGGTTCTCCCCATAAAGATTACAAAGTCTTAATATTATATAGGAATTACTGTTCAATGTATTAATAATTATTTTTTCTGAAATTGATTTTGCAGTTGAATAAGCAGTTTCAGGATTAACATTATCCTCTTCGAGAGCATAGGGCTTAGTTCCATAAACACCAACTGTAGATATTTGAATTAAATATGTTTTTGGATTAATATTTTTTAACAGATTAATAATTCCAATTGAATTTTGTAAAAGACAACTTTCAATTGGTTTTGTAATTTGTCCTGTACAGTTTATTATTACATTGTATTTGTTTAAATCTACATTTTTATTATTTAAAATGTCATATTTTATAAAAGGAACATTTATTCCTTCTGGCTGAACAATGTCAGCACATGTTACTTCTATAGAATTACTTGATAAAGTTTTAATTATTGCTTTTCCAAGATAACCGGAACCGCCAACAACAATAATAGAATTATTCATAAAATATTTTTTGAACGATTCCTTCAAGAGCTGTTGATTTAAGAATCTCAACAATCTTTTCTGCGCTATGACCATCTCCGTATGGATTCCTAAGTACTTTAACCTTCTTTCTAAATTCTTCGTCATAAAGAGCCTTATGAATAGCTTTTTTAATCAATCCCTTGTTATAATCAACATCAATTACATTAGCTGCTCTCTCTCTTCCTTGTTGTCTTGTACCAATGTTTACTGTTGGAATTTTAATTGTTGGTGTTTCATGTATTCCTGAACTAGAGTTACCAACTAAAGCCCAAACGTTTCGATAAAGATTAACAAATTTTATTGTAGGAAGACTAGGTAACCACTTTAAACCTGAAGATTGTATATGTGTAATTATTTTTTGATGTCCTGCATCATTATTAGGTAAAAGAGTGATGCATTGAATTCCTAATTCTTTTATTGCATCCACTGTTTCTTTAATTTGATCAAAAGATGACGTTGCTTCCGTGGTAACAGGATGCTGAATCATTAAAACAATTGGTTTAGAAAAGTCTATACCAAATTCTTTCTCTAATTCCTTCGGATCAATGTAGGGCGTTTGAATTAGTGTGTCAATTGATGGGCAACCAACTACATGAATAGACGAAGGTTTTTCACCCATTCTAATAAGTCTATCTTTAGATAGCTCTGTAGCTGGCAAATGTATATGTGCAAACTTGCTCATAGCATGTCTTATGCTTTCATCGATACTTCCAGTTACTTCACCTCCTTGAATGTGAAAGACTGGGATATTCATGTGTGCAGCAGCAACGGTTACTGCAAAGTTTGCACCTATGTCAAAACCACTAAGGACAATGTCTGGTTTCACCTTTTCAAGTTCATCAACAAGTCCCATCATAACACGAGACATAGCCCTTATCATTTCAGCCCCTGTATCGGGAGCCCCGGAAATAAACATTGGGATTTCGGCCTTGATATCAAACCCATCCTCCTTTATATAATTAATATCTTTCCCATGTATATCTAATAAACATATACCAGTAACAACTAAGTAAATTTCAAAAAATGGATCTTTACTTAATAACTCAAGTATTGGCTTGTATCTACTATAGTCTGCTCTTCTTTCTACAACAACAAATATTTTTCTCATTTTAGTGTTTTTTTATATCATCCCAAGTTAATTGGGTATCATTTTCAATTGCTCGAGAAGCAATCTTACCAATTAATGATTCAAAATGCACTGCTTTTATTTCTCCATTTCCAGGTCTTTTCACCCAAATATTTTCATAAGAAAATTGCTCCCCTGCCAAAATAGGCTTAATGCTAACAACGCATGAAAAAGCAAAGTCTATTGTTGGTTTCTCTGCATCAACAGGTTCTTTATTTCCATCTCTTGCAAAGCGTACAATTTTAGTTGCATGAATTAATTCTTTACAAGTATCCTGATCCATTGAACATATAATATCTGGACCCTTCCTATTCATTGTATCGGTAAAATGTCTCTCTAATATAGATGCTCCCAAAGCTACTGAAGCAATGCAAGGATAGTTTGTTACTGAATGATCTGATAATCCGACTACAGCATCAGGAAACTCTTTCTTCAATTGAGTAATAGCCTCTAATCGAATTAATTCTGGCGGGGTTGGATAAATATTAGTACAATGTAAGAGTGCAAAAGGAATTTTATTGTTTCTCAGTATCTCAACTGCAGGTTTAATTGTCTCGAGCGAATTCATACCAGTACTTAATATTACTGGTTTACCAAAAGTTGCTATATGCTTTATTAAAGGATAATTATTACATTCTCCAGAACCAATTTTATATGCTGGAATTTTCATTTTATTTAATCGATTTGCAGCAGCCCGGGAAAAAGGAGTACTAATAAAAATTATCCCTTTTGATTTTACATATCTCTGAAGTTCTATCTCTTCTTCCTCTGATAGAGCACATGACTGCATAATATCATAAATTGATTCCCTAGTATGACCAGGTATTACATTTTTGGCAACCTTACACATTTCGTCTTCAACGATGTGTGTTTGATGTTTTATGATTTCAACGCCTGCTTTATGTGCTGCGTCAACCATCTCAAAAGCTACTTGTAAAGAGCCATTATGATTTATTCCTAGTTCAGCAATAACAAGAGGGTCGTACTCAGATCCTACTTTTCTCCCTTCAATTTCAAAAAAAGGATTTGTTTTCATGTTACAAATTGTATAGATTCGATTTATACTTCTTTAAGTTTTTCGGATTAGAAAACCATTCAATAGTTTCGCCTAAACCTTGCTTAAAATTATACTCTGGTTTCCATCCCGTTAATGTTTTTATTAAACGATTATCCCCAAAAAGTCTAAATACCTCCGAGTTTTGGGGTCTTACCCTATTCTCTTCACAAATAAACGTAACATCTTTCCCCATCAACTCTTTAATTAAATCAAAGGTATCTGCCATTGATATTTCAAAGTTTGTAGAAATATTAACTTCTTTACCAATAGTTAATTTACTTTCAGCAATTGATAGGAATCCTCTACAAGTATCTTTTACAAATGAAAAATCTCTGGTTGGAGATAAATCACCCACTTTAATTTCATTATAACCATTAGCTATTTGAGTGATTATTGTTGGAATGATAGCTCTTGCAGATTGCCTTGGACCATAAGTATTAAATGGTCGGGCAATTGTAATTGGTAAGTTAAAAGCATTATAAAAACTCATAGCCATTGCATCTGCTCCAATTTTTGATGCAGAATATGGAGACTGAGGTTGCTTCGGATGCTTCTCATCGATTGGTACATATTGTGCTGTTCCATAAACTTCAGATGTTGAAGTATGGATTACCCGAACATTCCCATTTTCTTTAGCTGCCTGACAAATGTTCAATGTTCCTTTTATGTTGGTATCAACATAACTATCGGGTGCAAGGTAAGAGTATGGTATTGCAATTAATGCAGCTAAATGAAAAACAATATCTATTCCTTTAACAATCTCTTTACAAAAATGCGGGTCGCGAACATCACCACTAACAATTTCCAGGTTTTTATTAATAGGTATTTCTTCTAGCCAACCCTGAAAATTAAATGAATTATAATATGATAATGCCCTTACCTGATATCCTTTTTCAAGTAAAAGTTCAGTTAAATGCGAACCAATAAAACCATCTGCTCCGGTAACTAATGCCTTCATTTTAAAATATTTTTAAGAGTAAGGTATAAGAAAGAAAATTTAGTTTGAAAATCTTGAATATAAAAACCTACTATATCTGAATCCGTTATCCCTGCTTGTAGTTAACCTGCCGCTAGGCATGGCAGGCAAGCTTTTTACTTTTATCTTGATTCCTGTATCCTGAATCCTGTTCCTGCAACCTGCTGCTGCTTTCTGCCGCTTTTATCTTTTTACTTTTATCTTTTATCTTGGTCTACTTCGCTCTATATCCATAACCGTATCCATACCCATATCCATACCCATAACCATAATTGTAGCCGTAACCATAATATTTTGGAATTTTAATATCATTCACCAGAATATTCATGTGAGTCATTTTTTTAGTGTCGTAAATAGAATTAATTAGTTCAAAAACATGCTTACTTGAATATTTCTGTCGGAGAATAAAAATATTTGCATCAGCAAACTGGCTTACCAGTATAGCGTCTGTAACAATGGCTACTGGTGGAGTATCTACAATAATATAATCAAACTCTTTTTTTGCTTGCTCAAAAAAGTCTTTCATTTTGTCTGTTTCAATTAGTTCTGCCGGGTTTGGCGGTACAGGTCCTGAAGGAGACAGCCACAAGTTTTCGATCATTGTTGTTTTTAAAATAGATGCATATTCCGATTGTCCGATTAAGTAGGTGCTTATTCCAGTTTCATTAGGTGTGTCGAACACACGGTGTAGTCCAGGTTTACGCAAATCTAAACCAACGAGTAATACTTTTTTACCGGTCATACAAATTATGGATGCCAGATTAATGGCCGCAAATGTTTTTCCTTCGCCACTTATGGTAGAAGTAATCATAACTACTTTTTGCTCCTTATCGCGTAAAATATATTGCAAGTTGGTTCGTAAACTACGGAACGATTCAGCAAGGCTCGACTTTGGATCGGTATAAACAGCAATGTCACTTTGTGTTTCGTTGTGTCCAATGGTTCCTATAATTGGAATTTTTGTATTTTGTTCAATGTCTTTCTTTTCTTCAATTTGAGTATTAAAAAACTCAAAAATAATCAAAATCAATCCAGGTATAGCAAATCCAAATAAAAGAGCCAGTAAATAATTTCTTGATCGTTTTGGAGAAATTTGACTAGCATTTTCAGGTCGTGCAATATCCAGAATTTTATTGTCGGCCACATTCGAAGCCTTAGTAATACCTGCTTCTGCTCTTTTTTCAAGTAAAAAAGTATATAAATCGTTGTTCAGTTTAAATACCCGTTCAATGTTTACCAGTTGTCGTTCATTTATAGGGAGCGATTGTATTTCCTGTTCAACAAGATTAATTTGTTCATTTATTTTGTTTACTGCAATTTGAGTAGTTTTAATATCTCCCTGTGTATATTCATTTATAGCTTTTTTAAAGTCATTAATTTGTTCTTCTATCATTACAATATTTGGTGTGTTTTCAAGTGCAGTAAATAAGAACTTTTTCCGTTCAAAAGTTAACAAATTCAGTTGATTTATCATTTCCTGTAATGCAGGGTTTTCAACACCCATTACACTTGGAGAAATTATTGCCTCAAAATTATTTTTGTTTTTTAAATATTCTTCTACATAACTGAAATATCGTAATTGTAAGTCAAAACTGTTTTTATTGCTTTGTAATAAACTGAGTTTGTCGAATATCAATTTTCCTTTCTGGCTTAGATCAAATACCTGATTTTGAACCCTGAAATTTTGAAGGTTTAATTCTGCAGTATTTAACGAATCTACAATACTATTCATTTGTTCATCGATAAACTTTAGGGTGTTAGATGTACGTAGATTTTTTTCATCCAGATCGCTTTGTATATACACATTCGATAAAGTGTTCAAGTAATCTGCAATTTGTTCCGGTACAAAACCTGTAATGCTTAACATCAAAATAGTTCCTTTTTTGTCGTTTACTTCTATGTTTAAGCGATTGCGATAAGTTTTTGTAAGAGAGTTGATTTCGTTTAAATAGAAATAGAACTTATTCGATTGGTTTTTATCGAATACAAAGCTTTCAGGATTTCTCAACTCAATTTTAAATTTAAACATTTCGGAGTCGAAGGGTTCCCCAAATTTCATTTTCTTTTTTATGTCATACCTGTCATTAATTTCAAGTAGGTATTCAGTATCTGAAAGTATTTTTACATT
>MENE01000102.1:23889-24504 GCA_001769005.1 Bacteroidetes bacterium GWA2_31_9b
AAAGGGCTTCGGGTATATGTTTTTGTTTCTGCAATTTCACGTCGTCCCACAGCAATATAGGTAATCCCAAAGTTAAGCTGTTCAATAGCCATTCGTGCCAGCTTGTACGATTTTAAAACAGTAATTTCGTTTTCAACAACCGCTTTATGGTTACGCCCTCGCATACCTAGTTCTTCAATTATGGCTTCCACGCTCGCAAGCTCATTTTGCTTGTCGGTAACAATTATAGAAGATGAAATGGTGAATGTGGGTTCGGAATACCGGTTTACCATATATGCAACGGTTAATGCAATAGTCAGCGCAAGTGCAAACCAATACCAGTTTTGTAAAAACTTAAAAAGGTACTTTTTAATGTCAATACTTTCTTCCTGGTAATTGTATTGTGGGTAGTTACTTTGTTGTATATTTTGGTCCATAATTATGGGATTTAATATTCTTGGTTATTATTTGTGTATTCTTTCTTTACCCCCTTACCCCCTTAAAAAGGGGGAATAACAAGATTTTTGATTTTAGTAAAATTTTGTATTATAAAGTTATAGCACCTTTTTAAGGGGTTGGGGTTGTTTTTCAGTTAAAGCCTCTCCCGAAAGTTTTCGGGATCAATGGGTTGGGGTT
>MENE01000102.1:24519-29656 GCA_001769005.1 Bacteroidetes bacterium GWA2_31_9b
TTAAACTGTTAAATTGCTAAACTTTTAATTGATTATTGCTTATTGTTCATTGTTCATTACTCATTGCTAATGTGGACTATTGACTATCGTCTATGGTCTATTTAAAAATCAAATCCCCCTGCGCCCCCTTTTTCTAAGGGGGAAACGAAAAGCTATTTTTCAATGTCAGTTGTTTTCTTAGTGTAACTTAGTGTCCTTAGTGTCTTTGTGGTAAAAAAGGTTTGAGTTGTCAGCTACTAGATTGATTTCGTGAAATACTCAAGATAGTTATACTGTTAAACTGCTAAATTGTTAAATTGCTTATTGTTCATTGCTAATGTGGACTATTGACTATCGTCTATGGTCTTTTTTCTTCGTGTAACTCAGTGTCCTTTGTGTCTTTGTGGTAAAAAAATTTGAGCTGTATTTCGTAAAACTGTTAAACTGTTAAATTGTTAATTGCTAAATGTTAATTGATTATTGTTTAAAGCTCCAAATCAATTGCTTTGTCTATTAAAAATTGTTTAATTACATCTTCAGGAATTTCTTCGCCAATATATTCAACAGGCTCGGAGTAATCAATGTCTGCAAAATAACTAAGCTGAGCTCTGAAAAGCTTTTCTGAAAACAACTGATCAAAAATTATATTTGCTTGTGATGATATCTGTTCAATAGAAAAATAATCTTTAACAATAAAATATAAATCAACATAATCTTTCCATTTTGATCTGCGGCCAAGTGCATATGCTTTCATTGCCGCTAAATCAATTAGTTCGGGCAACCTCAAACAATCTTCAAAAAGGAGATTCGCTTTAATATCAAAAGGGTATTCAAAAAATGTAAATTTAACATTATGAATAGTTATATTCAGTTGTTCATAAACCCGCCTAGTTACTGTAGTTGGGAAAGACAAAGGTTCTATCTTAGAAAGAATTTTTGTTGGATTTATTTTTGATTTTTTAAAAAGGTCAAAATCAATCGATCGTCTATGACCTATGTGCAGAGCTATTGCTGTTCCGCCAACAAGATAAAACTCACGTTTAAATTGCTTAACCAGAGGAAGTAAATCTAACTGATTTGAGGAGAAAATTTCTTTATGCATATTTTCTGAAAAGTAAACTAAAATAATTACGGATTTCTGGATAGTAATTTAACTCTTTTCTACCTTTCGCATTAAAAAAGATAGCTGCTACCTGTTTAATTCCTGAAATTTTAATGAGTTTTTTGATTGAATCCAAATTTCCATAATTCAGAATGGTCTCAACAATCAATTCAAGACTTATGTCTTCCTTCTTATTTTCAGGGATATACCAAAACAACGAACTGTTTTCGCGAATAAATTCTTTTATTTCAGGAGAGTTCATTAATGTGCTAAATTTTTAATGTGCTAATATGCTAATTTTAAAAAGCTAAGAGCGAAGAGCCAAGGGGTTTATTTCCTACCAACTGCAAACTGTATCCTGAATCTTGCATCCTGTAACCTGCCACCTGCTGCTGCTTTCTCCCTTTATACCCCTATACCTTATGTTCCTTTTTACATTCATCTTAACAATGGTCTGTGGTCTTTTACCTGCCACCTTCCTGCAGCTTTCTGTCAACATCCTACTACGATCAAGCTTTTATCCTGCCAAGGCAGACAAACTTTTATCTTTCATCTTAACAATGGTTCATTGTCTGTTGACTAATTTCTATTTAATATAATTCAGTATCAATATCAGTGTTGTAATGGTTGTTAATGCAAGCGACATGTTCGGAATATTTGCCTTGAATGCTTTTGCGCGAACAGGTTCTACAATTACCACATCGTTGGGTAACAGAAAGAATGCTTCGGAGCTGAGCACTTCCTTCTTACTTAAATCGATACGGTAGGTTTTTGTTCCTTCGGGCGAAGGCCTAACCACCAGAACGCTTTTTCTGTCGCCCGACTCGGTAATGTCGCCGGCCATACCAATAGCTTCAAATACCGTAAGCTGGTTGTTAAAATTCTTGTACGTATCGGGCTTTCTTACTTCGCCTAAAACTGTAAACTTAAAGCTAATGAGTTTTATATCGATACTTGCTTCTTTCAGATATACTTTTGAGCGTTCGCGGATTAAGGTTTTTATCTCGTCGAGCGTAAGTCCCTCAACAGGAATTTGTCCCAGCAAAGGCATTTCTACTTTCCCGGAATCATCAACCACATAACCATTAATGTATAAGCTGGTTTCATTCTGAAACATTTGTTTCCCTTCCATAGGTTGCGACTGAAAAAGAGCATTTAACTCACTGTTAATACTTTTAATATTAATGTACAAGATATCCTGTCGCTGAACCCGGTATCTTGGAGCTTTAATATCAAAAGCTTCTTCGGTTTGACCCAGATTACGCATATATGTCATTTGCTTTTTGCTGGTACACGATGCCAGGAGGATTACAATCAGGTTTAAAAGTAGAAGGTATTTTGATTTTGTTATCATTTGATGGAATGGTTTATTGGTAAAATTGTGAATTAGTAAAGTAATATTAATAGTTGTTTTTCTTGATAAAATGCAACACATCTTTTTCTATTCTTTTTTTAACGTCAGTCCACGTTAACGTTGTTTTTTTAATTAGCATAGGCCAGTCAGAAAGGTCCAATCATCAAAATAAATAAGACTTTTAAGAACCTGCATATCACCATGCTGGCTATATTTTTTCTGATAGAAAGAAAGCATGCTGCTTATTTGGCATTTTTCTAAAGCAAAATAAATATCAATAAAGTCTTTTGATCGCTGACCACTTGTAGAGATGGCATTCAATTTCATTGCAATAATATCAGGTTCCGATAAAATGCGTATGCCATCTATCAAAACAGGATCATTCAAATATGGATATCTGTGAGCAATAATATCAACATTAATATTAGATATGCTTCCTTTTATTGTGTTTGCTGCTGTATAAAACAACTGGAGAGAAAAATCCTGCTGAACAGATTCAATCATTTGCTGAGCATCAAAGTTCTTATTCGTAAAAAGATCAATATCTATCGACTTCCTGTGTCCATAATATAGTGCAAGAGCCGTATCTCCGGCTAAACAGAAATCATCTAAATATGATTTAGACTGAAGCGATTTTAACAGTCCCAGTGTTGAGGGATCGATTGTTTCCGGGTATAACATTTAAACGTATTAACAGGAGCATTAAATAGTTTTGATATAAAATTCAGTGTTTTGATATCTAAATAATTTATATCTCTCAAAACACTTAAAATAATTGATTTTCCATAGTAATTAGTTATAAACAAAATTTCTCTTGAAGTTCCTAAAGTAAAAACCCTCTCAATAATCAATCTTTTTGATTTTTCAGGTTCCAAAGAAGCAAAATCTATATCCCAGAAATAATTTGGATTAATAGAATTAATAATATTTTTCTTTTGGGTTTTCAATTTGCTAAAATATGTCTAAGGTGTTTGATCTTTACTATATGCTATTTGTTAAATGATAACTGAACTTTATTTTATGTTTTTGTTTTTTAAATAATTATCAATTTATATATTTTAATTTGTACATTTTATTGCATGAAATTAAAACCTGCTAAATATACTGTTCAACTTGTTTTATGATTATTTTCTTTATATTTTCCCAGTTGATTTCAACTAACATTACAGGAGAAAGTTCTTTTTCTGCATCATTAAAATAACACATGCTTTTAAGTACAAGAAATTCAGAACCTTCAGGGTATTTTTTTTTGTAAAACGTAATCATTTCATTAAGTGAGTATTCCTTTAATAGAAAAAACAAATCGATAAAATCCTTTTTGCTTCCTCTGCCACTTACTGCATTAAGCTTCATTGCAGCAATATCTACTTTTGATGCAACTTTAATTTTATTCTCAATTAATGGTTCATGTATCCACTTATATGGATGGTAAACGAAATCTACTTTTATTCCATTTACGCTGTATATTAATATATTTTTACTTTTGCTCAAAATAATGGTTTTGCCAAAAGCAATAAGGACAGGAGTAATATCTGATTCAATAATAGGGTTCGATGAAAAAAGATCAATATCAACCGATTGTCTATGCCCAATTTGAAGAGCTAATGCAGTTCCACCAACCAGATAATAGTCTTCAAATAAAGGATCGTTGGTAAGTGCTGCTAATAATTCCAGAAGTGCCGGTTCGACTGCTTGTGTTTGTAGCATTTGAAATTGGTTTTCTCTAAGTGAAATATCGTACTTAAAAAGGCAAGACTAACTTCATCAAGGGTTTTTAATTGAGTAACAACTTTTTTTATATAATCTAATCCGTAAAAATTCTGAATAAGTTTCCAGTCGCTCAAAATGCCATATTCAATCACTCGCTGAATTAATATATTATCAGAAGCAGACTCTATTAATGTTGATTTATCAATATCCCAGAATAGATGTGAAGAAAGACTCTCAACAAGATGTTTCTTTCCTGTTTTTAAATTTTTTTTTTCAAGATTACTACTCACCGTTTATTCGTTGTTGTTTGATTTATATTTTCTGTCGTCCAGCCCTCAGTAGGCAAGCCTGTTTCCTACTACTGCCACTTTTATCTTTAACTTAACAGTGAACTGTGGTCTTTTTCCTTCAAACTGAATCCCTGTTTGCAGTTAACCTGCCGCTAGACATGGCAGACAAGCTGTATCTTGCATCCTGTATCTTTCAACCTGCATTCTGCTGCTGCATTTTGCAACTTTTCCACTCACCATTCAATGCTCACAGATTAAATTGCTAATTGTTAATTGTTTACTGATTTTTCACAGCTCCGCTTCCTCAGTCCCAGATAAGAGTCAGAGCAAGCATTAAATTTAACTATCAAATTTAATCAAATATATCTATACCTTCACTAAACACGAAGGATTTATTCGAATAAGGATGTTCTGATTAATCGTTTCTATCCGAATAAGTACTTTGTATTTATTTAAATGATAAACAAGTTCACCAACCAATCCCTTAAGCAAACCCTCTTCTATTCTTACTTTTTCGCCAGGTTCAAAGCATTCGTTACTAAGTTCAATGTCTTCTTTGCTACCGAGTATTGTTTTTATAATATTGATTTGTTTTTCCTGCACAGGTGCCGGTTTACCTTCGAACCGGATTACATTTACAACCCCTGGGGTATTTAATGCCAATTGCAATTCGTTTTCTTTGATTTGTACAAATATATACGA
>MENE01000102.1:29685-29954 GCA_001769005.1 Bacteroidetes bacterium GWA2_31_9b
TACGATCACTCCATTGTTTCAGCTTTTTTTCAAGAGGAAGATAATTTATAATTCCCTTTTTTGTGAGCTCTTCATTTATCTTTTTTTCAACCCTTGACTTTGTATATAGTGCAAACCATTTCGTACTCATGCAATTTTTTATATGTCAAAATTAAACGTTATAAATTTACGAATACTATTGAAACGATTTTCGTTAATCGCTAATATTTTCAAAGAACATACCAGTATTATTCTGTTTAAAATAACAATGATTTAGTCTTGAAAGTTCA
>MENE01000102.1:30028-34374 GCA_001769005.1 Bacteroidetes bacterium GWA2_31_9b
CGAACCATGGCTAATTTTTCTGTTGATTTTATTTCAAGTACTTAAAGTCTATGTACTCGATACTAACTGCTTGATACTATATTTTAAATGTAGCTTTAATTTTATCAACGTAATCAAGTTTTTCCCATGCAAAAAAATCAACTTCTTTTTCGTAAGATTTTTCTCCATTACCGTTTCCATTTTCAATGAAAGTTACTTTTGCTCGTTTAAAATCGCGACCCATATGTCCGTATGCAGCAGTTTCTTCGAATATTGGATTTTTTAATCCAAATCGTTTTACAATAGCAGCAGGGCGCATATCGAATAACTCTTTTACTTTAGCAGCAATTTCGCCATCTTTCATGTTTACTTTAGCTGTTCCGTAAGTGTTAACATATAAACCAACAGGTTCAGCAACACCAATAGCATAAGCAACCTGAACAAGTACTTCGTTTGCTAATCCGGATGCTACCATGTTTTTAGCAATATGACGAGCAGCATAAGCAGCTGAACGGTCAACTTTCGATGAGTCTTTACCAGAGAATGCACCACCACCGTGAGCACCTTTGCCTCCGTATGTATCTACAATAATCTTACGACCTGTTAAACCTGTGTCTCCGTGTGGTCCACCAATAACAAATTTACCGGTTGGATTAACGTGAAGAATAAAGTCATCTTTGAAAAGTTTTTGAACTCTTTCAGGGAAACGTGCTTTTGCACGAGGAATTAAAATATTGCGAACATCATTTTTAATGATTTCGAGCATTTTTTTCTCTTCAGTAAAATCGTCGTGCTGAGTTGAAATTACAATTGTATGAATTTGAGAAGGAGTGTTGTTGTCGTCATATTCGAGTGTAACCTGCGATTTAGCATCAGGCCTTAAATATAGCATTTCAACTCCTTCGCGACGGATTTTTGCAAGTTCTTGCAATAATACATGCGACAATACCAATGATAATGGCATATAATCGTCGGTTTCTTTGCTTGCGTATCCAAACATCATTCCCTGATCACCGGCTCCCTGGTCCTCTTCTTTTTCTCTTACAACACCTTGGTTGATATCAGGTGATTGTTCATGAATAGTAGAAATAACACCACATGAGTCTGAATCAAATCGATACTCTTGCTTGGTATAACCAATACGTTTAATAACTCTTCGGGCAACTTCCTGAACATCTATATATGCTTTAGTACGAACCTCCCCGCTTAAAACCACTAATCCTGTAGTTACCAATGTTTCACAGGCAACTTTAGAATCAGGATCGCGACGTAAAAACTCGTCTAATAAAGCATCAGATATTTGATCGGCAACTTTGTCAGGATGTCCTTCAGAGACAGATTCAGAAGTAAATAAATATCCCATAATAAAAAATTATTTATAATGATTAAAAATAAAAATCGTCCAAAAATAATAATTTCAATCACCAATTACCAATTATCAATAAACAATTATTATTTTTCTTTTATTCTAGTTTTTTTGAGAATTGAAAAAAGGATTTTTGCAAGCTCATCTGCTTTGTTAAATAAATCATTAAATATTGATTCAGTTAAATAATCAGTTTCTTTTAACAATCTTAACCAATACTTTGTTTCAAGACATTCTTTGTAAGCAATTGAGATTTTATTTGAAAAGTCAGCTTCTGAGATAGCCCCATTCGCTTCAGAAACATTAGCACCAATTGATGTTCCTGCTCTTAGTAATTGTTTTGATAAAGTAAATTCTTTATGATTTGAGACAATACTTTTATAAAGTAAAACGATATTCTTTGCAAATTCAAATGACTTGTCTAAAGCAGGATTATCTTTTTGCATAACTTATTATTGAACATTGTTATTGTTAATTGCTTATTGCTAATTGTTTATTGTTTGGTTAGTTCTTGAAAAACTTCTTCTAAACTTTTTTCTTTTTTTTGCATAGATAAAACTGATAATCCCGACTGAACCGCAAAGTTGAAAATATGTTGTCGTACTTTGTCCGAAGCACTTTGTATTAGCCAGTTTTTATCATCAACACGGGCAACTTTTTCAACTAGATCAATATGTTCAAGTTTCTCCTGATCAATGTTTTTATCAAATTCAACAACAACAGTAATCTGTTTATCTTTTAAGTGTGTGTAAATAGAGTTTACCGAATCATCTGCAACAATTTTTCCTTTGTTAATGATTATGATACGATCGCAGATTGCTTCAACCTCCTGCATAATATGTGTTGAAAGTAATACCGTTTTTTCTTTTCCTACTGTTGATATCAGGTTGCGGATTTCAATAATCTGGTTAGGATCAAGTCCTGAGGTTGGTTCGTCGAGAATTAATATACCCGGATTGTGAATGAGTGCTTGTGCCAGTCCAACACGTTGTCTGTATCCTTTTGACAAAGCTCCGATTTTTTTATTTTGCTCTGCAGTTAATCCTGTTTGTTCAATGATTTCTGCAATACGTGACTTGGTGTGTTTCCCTAGTTTATATATTCCTGCAACATACTCAAGATATTCTTTGATGTACATCTCGGGATATAGGGGATTGTTCTCGGGTAAATAACCAATATGTTTTCTTATTTCAAGCGAATGTTCAACCAAATCGAGATCGTTAATCCATGCTTCGCCCGACGATGGTGGAATAAACCCGGTAAGCATTTTCATTGTGGTTGTTTTACCTGCTCCATTGGGACCAACAAATCCAACAATTTCGCCTGTCTTAATCTCAAAACTAATGCTATCAACAGTTTTTTGCTGTCCGTATATTTTAGTTAAATCTGTAACTTTTATTGACATAATAATGGCTATTTGATACTTGCGAAAATAAGTAAATTATTAAATATGTTTCTAGTTTCTGGTTGCTTGTTAATGATTTCTTTGTGAATTTTTAGTGATCTTAGTGCCTTAGTGGTAAATGAGATAAAAAATCAATACTTTTATATCCATTTTCAACATCTATAAACGAATGAAATACGAAAATTCTATCAATTTATTTCAATATAGTCGATTAAAAACAAATCCTGTTAAGGTTGGAAATATT
Source organism: Bacteroidetes bacterium GWA2_31_9b (assembly GCA_001769005.1). GTDB lineage: Bacteria > Bacteroidota > Bacteroidia > Bacteroidales > UBA12077 > UBA12077. Next base: position 33,023 of record MENE01000102.1, read on the forward strand.
GAGATTGGAGGAAATAATCCAATTCGCATTCAATCTATGACCAGTACAAATACACTAAATACTGATGATACAATTTTACAGTCGCTTAGAATTATAGAACAAGGCGGAGAGTTGGTTAGAATAACTGCCCAGGGAGTTCGAGAGGCAGAAAATCTTGAAAACATAAAAAAAGGAATTCGTAATGCTGGATTTCATACTCCTTTGGCTGCCGATATTCATTTTAACCCTAAGGCAGCATTTACAGCTGCTGCTATTGTTGAAAAAGTAAGAATAAATCCGGGAAATTTTGTCGACAAGCGGACCAATTTAACTCAGTTTGACTTTACAGATGAGGAATATCAGGCAGAACCTAAAAAAATTGAAGTTCAACTTTTACCATTGATAGCTATTTGTAGAGAAAATAAAACGGCTTTACGTATCGGGGTAAATCATGGCTCACTTTCAGATAGAATAATGAGCCGTTATGGCGACACCCCAAATGGGATGGTAGAATCAGCGATGGAATTTCTTAGGATTTGTGTCCGTGATAAATTTCTGAATATTGTTGTTTCTTTAAAATCAAGCAATACACGTGTTATGGTACAAGCAAACCGATTGATGGTTGCTAAAATGCAAGATGAAAAGATGGATTTCCCTTTGCATCTTGGAGTTACAGAAGCGGGAGAAGGAGAAGACGGAAGAATTAAATCGGCCGTGGGTATTGGTACATTACTTGCCGATGGTATTGGCGATACTATTCGTGTTTCGCTTACCGAACCTCCCGAAAATGAAATCCCTGTTGCTAAAAAACTAGTCAACTATTTTGCAAGTAAAAAGAAACACCAAACAATTGATGAGGTAAATCCAATTCCCATTGATTTTTTTGAATACAAGAAAAGAAAGACATATCCTATACTTACTATTGGTGGCGACAATGTACCCATTGTAGTTTCGTCGAAGCAGGAACATGGAGAACAAATCCCTGATTTTACTTTTATTACAGACAATAAAGAGGTTAAAAGTGGATTCAACTATATCATGCCATCTGAAATATGGCAAAAAATAAAAAGTAGTAATCATCAAGCTTATCCAATATTCGATTCTTTGGAGTCATTTCTTGCATTCGAAAAAAAGGCGGAAGTACTCAATTTTATTACGATTCATAATGCAGAGTTAAATACAGAAAAAATCAATCAATTAAAAAATATACAAAATAGTGTTCTTGTTCTCTTAACAGGAAACAAAAATGGTTTTGCCGATCAGCGGGCTGCGATTTTAAAATTGATGAATGGAAACTGCAATCAACCTGTAATTGTAAAAAGATCGTATTCCGAAAACAATTTGGAAGATATTCAACTCAAAGCAGCAAGCGA
>MENE01000103.1:0-148 GCA_001769005.1 Bacteroidetes bacterium GWA2_31_9b
TGCTATTGCATTAGTTGGTTGGGGATATGATGCAACTTATGGTGATTATTGGATTTTAAGAAACTCTTGGGGTAGCTCATGGGGCGAAAGTGGTTATATGAGAATTGATGCAACTTCTGCTCGTGTTGCTTGCTCTGTTTGTTATATG
>MENE01000103.1:156-23449 GCA_001769005.1 Bacteroidetes bacterium GWA2_31_9b
TAGTGATGGTACAACAGCTCCAACTGTTACAACAAATTCTGTATCTTCAATACTTGATAATTCAGCTGTTTGTGGTGGAAACATTACTTCAAATGGTGGTGCAACTATTACAGCAAGTGGTTTAGTTTATGCTAAAACAACTGCTCCAACTACAATTACAGGTACTGTTGTTTCTACATCTCCTGTTACAACAACTGGATCTTATAGTTTAACTATGAGCGGTTTAACAGCAGGAACAAAATATTATGTTCGTGCTTATGCAACCAATTCAAAAGGAACAAGTTATGGAACAGAAACTAGCTTTACTACAACAGGTACTCCTCCTATTACATATTGTACTTCGTTAGGTAGCAATTACAGTTATGAATGGATAGCCGGAGTTACAATTGGAACATTTACCAATACATCTACAGGTGCCGGTTATACAGATTTTACAAATAAAACTGTAACGATGGTTGCTGGTACAGGTTATGCTGTATCTTTAACTCCAGGATTTGCAAGTACAACTTACAATGAATATTGGAAAATTTGGGTTGACTTAAATGCTGATGGAGATTTTGATGATACAGGTGAATTAATTTTTGATGCCGGTGCATTAACTAGTGCAGTAAAAACTGGAACAGCTACTATTCCTTCTGGAACTACAGCAAAAACAACTCGCATGAGAGTTTCTATGAAATACAATGCTGCACAAACAGCTTGTGAAACATTTAGTTATGGTGAAGTTGAAGATTATACTGTTGTTATTACATCAGGAACAGTAGATACTCAAGCTCCAACTGTTCCAACAAACTTAACTTCAGCAAGTATAACCCAAACAACATTTACATTAAGCTGGACTGCTTCTACTGATAATTTTGGTGTAACAGGATATGAAATTTATCAAGATGGTACATTAAAAGGAACATCAACTACAACAAGTTATAGTGTTACAGGTTTAACTGCTGCTACTACATATGCATTTACTGTGAAAGCAAAAGATGCTGCTGGTAATGTTTCTGCTGCAAGTACAGCTTTAAGTGTTACAACGTTACCTACTATAATTACATATTGTACATCAAAAGGTACTAATTATACTTATGAATGGATTGATTATGTTGCAATGGGTGGTATGACAAATACAACAGCTGCAAATGCTGGTTACGGAAACTTTACAGCTACTAAAACTGCCACTGTAGCTTTAGGTGCAAGTACAACAATTAGTTATAGCGCAGGATTCAAGAGTACTAAATATACCGAATACTGGAGAGTATGGATTGACTGGAATCAAAATGGTACATTTGAAACTACCGAATTAGTTGCTAGTAAAACTTCATCAGTGGCTACTACTTTATCATCAACCTTCACCGTTCCTACAACTGCTTTAATAGGTGCTACACGCATGAGAGTTACTATGAAATACAATGCTGCACCAACAGCTTGCGAAACATTCAGTTATGGAGAAGTTGAAGATTATACAGTAAATGTAACAGGAAACACATTTGTAAAAACTGAAGTAATTGGTGACGATTTTGCTGACGAAGCTCCAACCAGTTTAATGGTTTATCCAAATCCTGCTAATGATTATATTACTGTTGGAGTAACTAATGGAACACGTGTTGGAACTGTATCTATCTACAATTTAAGTGGTGTATTAGTTAAAGTTGCAGATATTAATGGTGAAGAAAGAGAAATAAATATCTCTGATCTTTCAGCTGGAACATATATTATTTCTGTGCAAGACGAAAAAGAGACTTTAACGAGTAAAATTATTAAGCAATAATAAAATAATATAAGCTCTCTAATTTCATACTTTAATTTTATTAATCTAAATCCAGAAGAGTACCGAAATTCGGTACTCTTCTTTTTTGTCAAGCTATTTAGGATTATTTTATTTAAACTTCAATTCTTGAGAATAAAGAAAACTAAATAATTCAGGATAATTTATAATTTTGGGAAAAAAATGAAATGAAAGACTTCTCAATAATTTCTGTTTCTATTATTAATCTTTTAATCGGAATAAGATATTGCATTTTAATTTACAAAAAGGAAATTAAACCGGCATTAGCTATGTGGGTATTTTTTACACTTGCTGTTGTTATGAGTTTAATTACATATCTGGCTGATGGTAATTTCAGTATTTGGGACAATATTTTAAATACTACTGATATTATCCTTGTAACAACAGTTTCAGTCTTTATATTCATATTTGGTGATAAAAGTTCAAAATTTAATAAATTTGATTTGGGATGTTTAATTGCAGTATTAATTATAGTTGTTTTCTGGTTGTTTTCTAAAAATCATTTAGTTACAAACCTATTTATTCAAATTATACTTGTAATTTCATATTTCCCTGTTATAAGTAGGCTTTTTAAATCAAAAGAAAATACAGAACCCTTTTCTGTTTGGATTGGTATGATGTTAGCCCCGGTATTTGCTTTATTATCAAGCAAAGGATTATTAGCAACCATTTATTCTGTAAGAGCAATAATATGTGTTTTATTGCTCTTATTATTAATGACTAGAATTGAATTTTTAGTAAAGAAAAAAGTAGAAGTTAGTCAAAATGATAATAAATAATAAATTGTATGATTGAAAAACTATTATTTATATCGAATATCACAATTTTTTTCTATTTTTGCACCACAAAACACTAATGGTCGGTTGGCCGAGTGGCTAGGCAGCGGTCTGCAAAACCGCGTACGGCGGTTCGAATCCGCCACCGACCTCAAAGAAAAGAAGCCAAACAATACAATTTGTCTGACTTCTTTTTAATTCATATTCTTTTACATTAATTAGAGAGAGCATAAATAATCCCGTTATAATCTCCAAAGTATATTGTATTATTATTAATAACAGGTGAAGATAATATTGCTCCATATGTTTTAAATAGTAAATTGGAAAAAGAAACGTAGTTATCAAAATTATTTACTTGCATTTTTATACCTAATTCATTGTAATTTTTAATGTTAATAATTCCATATTCATCAAAAACGTTGATTGAATCTAATGCATTTTTTGTTGTATTATACTCCCAAATTATACTTTTTGTATCTAGGTTAATTCCATATAATCTTCCATTTGCAGATCCAATATAAGCCATTTCGCTATCAATTGCAGGTGAAGAAAATGTATATGAATTGGTTTTTATTTTATATTCAATATTTCCTGTAGATTTATTAATAGCATAAAAACTAAATGCATCGGATGAGCCGCAATATAATTTTTCTCCTATAGCAAATGAAGATGGCATCCAAGAACGCTCGAAATTTTTATTAGTCCAAATTGAATCACCTGTAGTTGAATTTAAACAATAAACCAAACCATCTCTTGAGCCAATATATAATTTATCGTTTTCTATTGCTGGTGATCCTTGAATTCCTAACCAACAATAATAGGTAGTATCTTTCCCTGTTTGATAATCCCAAATTTCATTTCCTGTATTTGCATCTAAACAATATACTTTACTATCAAAGCTGCCAAAATAGACTTTATTGTTTTTTATTGCAGCAGAAGTATGAATAGCTCCGGAACCCAAATATTCCCATATTTTTTTTCCTGTTTTTTTATGAATACAATAAAAAGTATTTCCTGAACCAACGTAAATTTTATTATCACTTATTATTGGCGATGATTGATAGAAATCCCAAAAATCAACTACAAATTGGTTTAAGTTAAAATAGTCTTTTACTTTATGAGCTTTTTCGCCTGTAGTTACAAATTTCCAAATCAATTTCCCATTGTTTTTATTTAATTTATATAAATATCCATCAGTACTTAAAAAGTATATAAACTTTCCTTCAATTGATGCGGTTGAATATATTGCACCATTAGTTTCAAATTTCCAATTACAAATCCCTGTTTTAGCATCAATAGAATAAATATTTTTATCTCCACTACCTATGAAAATGTTTTTATCATCATATGCTACCGAAGCATGTATTTCTCCATTTGTTTTAAATGTCCACAACTCTTTTGGAATTGTTTTTATAGGTACTGAATTATACACACCTGAATTATTTAAATCAGACCTAAATTTGTTTGTGGATGTTTCTTTGCAGGATATTAATAAAATTAGAATCCATAAAAAAATGATTGTTTTTTGCATATTATTCGTTTTTAAATTATTATTTTCAAATTAATGATAATCTCTTTGATAATTACCCTATGTTGATTTTATATGTTTTTTATATAGGGGATTTGATAGATTGTTAATCTATTAAATATTAAGATATTTAGTATGAAAAAAATTAATCTCTTATTTGTTTTATTCTTCTTTGTTATTACTATTTCTTTTACTCAGGAATCAAACACTTTAATTGTTGATTCCTTGCTTAATAAACTATGGCAGAGTGATGATAATTACCAAAAATCAAGAATAATAAAAAAAATTGAAAAACAGAATCCTGTATTTGATGATTTATTGTATTCAATTAAGAATAAAATAGAATTTTCAGATTATGTTAAAAAGGGATTTGTTGAATGGGAAAATAAAATAGATTCTATATTTCATTTCTGTATTGTTCTTGTTCCTAATTCGTATAATCCAACTAAAAAATATCCTGTAACTGTTTTTTTACATGGAGCAATTATGAATTTAAATCCTCATTTTGTGCAAAATATTGTAACACCAAGTTCATACAACCTTGATTCATTAGAAAAAATAATTGTTTATCCAACATCATGGATGCAAAGTTTGTGGTGGAGCAACCGGCAGGTAGAAAATCTTAAGTATATTATAACAAGATTAAAGCAAACCTACAATATTGACGAAAATAATATTCACCTTACAGGAATATCTGATGGAGCAACAGGTATTTTTTATCAATTAAATATGAATTCTACACTTTGGGCTTCTATTAAACCATATATTGGAGATCCAAATAGTACGGCAAATTTAAGTAATCATGAAATTTATTTAAAAAATTATAAATCTGTTCCATGGTTAATTGTGAATACATCAAATGATGAATTATTCCCTGCATCAGAAATTACTCCATTTGTTGACAAAATGAAACAGGAAGGAGCTTCAATTAATTATTATATTATGAATAATTTTGACCATGATTTAAAATGGTACCCATTATTAAAAGATACAGTACAATTATTTACTGAAAGATCTATAAGAAATCCTTTTCCATCTGAAATTTATTGGAGAACAGAAAACACTACAAAATATGGAAGAAATAAGTGGGTTATTATTGATAAACTTGGGAAAAATAAGAATCTTGATAATTCCATTGTTTTAACACCAAAATCACAAAAAGAATCTGTTTTTTCAGGATCAATTGATGCGAAAACAATAGGCAATACAATTTATGTTAAAACATTTAATGTAAAACAATATACCTTATTAATTTCGCCTGAACAATTCGATTTTAACAAACCAATTATTGTTTATACAAATGACAATCTCTCTTTTGAAGGTATAGTAGAAAAAAATTATAATGTTCTGCTTAATTGGTTTTCTAAAGATTTAGATCGATTAATGTTGTATGGTTACGAATTAAATATTCAAATTAAATAATAGAAATTATTTCAAGTATAGATTTATAAAGGAATCACATTTAATAATTCAATATCAAATATTAAAACAGAATTTTTTGGAATATTATCTTTAGCCGTATCTCCATATCCCAGTTTTGAAGGAATAAATAGTTTTATACTACCTCCTTTTTGAATTAAAGGAATACCTTCCTGCCAACCTTTTATTAATTCTTCTAAAACTAATGAGTTTCTTGTGCTATCGAAAATAGTTCCATCTAAAAGCATTCCGGTATAATTAACATCTACAATCGATTCAAGAGTTGCTGTTTCGCCTGCTCCCTGTTCAATAATAATATAATGTAATCCGGATTCTGTAGATTGAGCTGTAAGTGAGTTTTCCTCTAAATATTTTTCAATTAATTTAATATCAATTTTTAATTGTTCAGATTCTGAAATTTCGTCTTCTTCGCAAGCAGAAATTAAAAATAAAGGTAAAATAAACAATAAGAATATTTTTTTCATCGAAATCGTTTTTATAATTAGATTGTAAACATATGCAATTTCGTTAAAAGTGAAAACATTTTATGAATTTTTAACTTATCGAGGCATCTTTCCAAAAATATTCCATATTAAACGATGAAACTTATGGACACTTGTAACAGGTTCAGCAAACATGAATATACACTCTTTATCAATTAATTCTATTCCGTTTTCTTTTGCAATTCTTGATGTTTCTTTAGAATCCGACATTTGTTGAACCCAAATATGTTTAATACCTTTTTCAGATGCTTGTTTTAAAATCAAATCGGTTTCATTTTTTGGAGTTACTACAAATAATTTCTCAAATTCAGCAGGTAATTCTGATATAGATTTGTAACATTTAACTCCATCAATCTCATCAGCATTTGGATTTATAGGACAAATTTCAAATCCTTTTTGACGAAGCTCATTAAAAATTGCATACCCAAATTTTTTTGTATTTCTTGATACACCGGCTATTGCCATTTTTTTTGGTGCGAGAAACTGGCTGATACTAATTTTTTTCGACATACTATTTATTATTAAAGTGATAAATTTAATGAAATAATGTTATTTTAATTAAATCATTTTTTAAAATTATTTTACTAATTCTCATCTATGGCATCTACTGTTAGGTTAATAAATTCGGCTGTATCCCATCCCAATTCGCCTAGTGTTGTGTCATTTCCGATTCTCACTAATACAAGGTTTTTAGATGGTATAACAATAATATACTTTTGAAGTAACCCAACAGCCATATAGGTGTCTTCTGGAATTCGTAAACCAATATCATTTGGATATCTATGTGCTGTCCAAATCATATACCCAAATATGGATGAATTTTCTAAGGGAGGAGTATATGAATCTGTAACCCAGTTTTCAGGTAATAACTGATTCTCATCCCACAATCCATTGTTATAGTATAAAAATCCAATTTTTGCATAGTTTCGGGCAGTTGTTAAAATCCCCCAAGCTCCAATGGTATGCCCTTCTGGATCAACAGCCCAGTTAATGTCAGTAATCCCAATTTTGTTCAGAAGATTTTCTTTTGCATATTCAAATACCAATTGACCTGTTGCATTTTCAATAAGTCCGCCAAGAAGAATTGGCATTCCACTGCTATAATTCCATACTGTACCAGGAGTTTCAATTACCGGCTTGTTTAAAACATAATCGACATAATTTGTTGAGCTTGTTCGTAAATTTATAATATCGTTATCTCCACTTAAAAAAGACTCGTCTTCGTTCCATTGCATACCAGATGTCATGGTTAGTAAATGCCTGATAGTAATATCTTTTTTCTCAATTTGGGTATCGGGACTTTGCCATTGAGGGAAATAGTCAACAATTTTATCATCAACATCGTGTAAATATCCTTGTTTAATTGCTATTCCGGTAAGAGCTGCAACAAAAACTTTGGCAAGTGAATAACTTGGTAATTTTGTGTCAATTTTTGTTTCATTAAAATAATGCTCACAAACAATATAACCATCTTTAATAATTATAAAAGCATCAGTTTTTCTCTTATTATCAGCACAATAATCGTAAACTTCTGCGAGTTTTTCTGAACTCATTCCAACTTCCTCAGGAGTACATTCTCTCCAATCTGATGTTGGGAAATATGCCCCTTCGTAAATACCTTTTCCGAGAAAAACGGGTTTTGATTCTTCATCTTCAGAACAAGATAAAACGAGAATTGCTAAAGCATAAATAATCAATAAAATATGAATCTTTTTCATCCGTACAAAATTGATTTTTAAAGGTCGGATGCAGCTCGCATGTTGATCTCGTTCATGCAATTTTGTGTTTTTGTCAAAACATGCTCGGTTCATAGATTTAAATTAAATTATTTGAATAAAAGTTCAAAAGGCAATTCTTTACTAATTTCTATTTTTTCAGGAGAAACTTTTACTTGTAATGGAATAATTTCAACTCCTTTTTCATAAGCTATTTTAAGTGCTTTTGCATATTCGGGATCAATTTCTTTTGCTGGTGCAAAAATATTCACATCTGTACGTTGAATAATATATAGCATTACTGCTCGCATTCCCTGCTCTTTAACTTTAGCAAGTGTTTCGAGATGTTTTTTTCCACGACTTGTAACTGCATCGGGAAAATAATGCATAAATCCCATTTTTATATGTCACATTTTTTACTTCGATAAAACAAGTTTCTTTATCATTTTTTGCCATAAGGTCGAAACGGCTATCATCAAATGTTACTTCGCGCTGAACTTCTGTATATCCTTTTAACTTTTCAATTTTACCATCTCTAACCGATTCAAAAGCCAATAGGTTTGGATTCGATGTATTAATTCCTACCCAATCGCCATTTATTTTTATCATTTCCCATGTAAATTTGGTTTTGCGATTTGGATCATCAACAGGTGATAAATAAACTTCGGCATCATTTTCAATACAACTTTTCATTGATCCTGAATTTGTACAATGAGCTGTAATTATTTCATCCGAATCGAGTTTAATATCGGCCAGAAAACGCATATAGCGCTTAATAAGAAATCCATGAATTAATGGCTTTTTAAAATTCATTTTGTAAGATTGAATTTAGATTACTATATAGGAGTAAAATTACATTTTCATCTGCCAATGTGCAATATTAATTATCTTAGGAATAAACAATTTGAGTATTTATTTTGCACATTTATATTTAATATCTGAAATTTGTGCTTCCTCAAATAATAAATAGTTAAAATTATTTTGTATGGACTGTCGCGAAGGTTGTGCTGCCTGTTGTATTTATGTTTCAATTTCATCACCAATTCCCGGAATGCCCAATGGAAAACCTGCCGGTGTTCGTTGTATAAACCTTTCAGAAGATTTAAAATGTACTATTTTTGAATCGTCTCAAAGGCCAAAAGTATGTGAAGGGTTTAAACCAGAAAAACTTTTTTGTGGAGATTCTGCAAATGAAGCCTATTCAATTCTTGCTGGCCTCGAAGGAATACCAGTTTAGTTTTAAAAATTCGTTACCATTTTGATGAACCAGAACAACCATTTTATTGTTTAAGAATGAATTAAAACAATAATTGTTAAAATTATGACGAGTGATGATTTTTCGAAAATGACTCTTGCCGAAAAGGGACTTTTAGTAATGAACAATGGGAAACATTTAACCCAGATTCAAAAGGGAGATTATTTGCAAAATTTATATTCGCTGGAAGATTTTTTTATTGAAATATATTATTCAATCTCAACTGATAAGATTCACAAAATCGAAATTATGACCGATCTTTCAAGAATAAACCAATATATTGATGATATTAAAACACCTGTAACAAAGGAAGAGGAAATACAGTAGAATTAATTTCTCTTAAAACTTTGCTAAGTATAAAAATAATGTTTTGATAATCAAGATTATTATCTCAGATTTATCAAACCAAATCACAAGCGTCAGCAGGCATCCAGTGTGCATCTTTGCCATCCCATTTCACATTACAACCTATTGGATTTGTCGCCGAAATTGAAATTAGTTTACCCAATAAATGTTCGTCTAAGGCTTGTTCCAAATCATTAACTGTTATTTTTGCAGGGTCTTTCGGATTATCAACAGCTCTACCGGTATATATTAATTTCCGATGTTTATCAAAAACATAAAAATGGGGAGTACGTAAAGCTCCGTAAGCTTTTGCAATTTCCTGCGACTCATCGTGTAAATAAATCCAGGGAAATTTATGTGCTTTCATTCGTTCAACCATGTTCGGGAAACTATCTTCAATATATGTATTTTTGCTATTGGAATTAATCCCTACAAATCGAACTCCTTTTGGAGTGTATTTTTCAACAGTTTTGCGGGTAACTTCGTCCGATCCAATAACATAAGGACAGTGGTTGCAGGTAAAAAAGACTACCAATACATTTTCTTTGAAATCTGTTAATCCATATGTTTTACCATCGGTTGCAGGTAATCGAAAATCTGGTGCTTGTTTTCCTATTTGTAATGTAAATGCCATAATTGTATGTTTTTAGTTAAACAGATTTATTATGAAAATGTTTAGTGATAAAAGTTGATTTCAATCTAACCTGAGTGTGATTTAAGAATTCGTGTTAATACATTAATAAATAATGCTATAAAGAGATTTGTTGTAATGCTGAAATATTGGAATGATGCAAAAATGGGGGTAAACTCTAACTAATTTATTCCAGTATTCCATTTTTCCAATTATTAATAATTTTAAAAATAGGAGTAATAATTGGTTAAGTTAATCCTTACATCGAATTATTGAAAATCTAAATAAAAAAACCGCTCTCTTGGGAGCGGTTTCATTTGTAAAATAATTTCTTAAGTAAAAATTATTTGTGAACCTTCGCCACCGGCCATATTGTAAAATTCGCCAATAGTAATAACATCAATTACATGGTCGCTTAAATCTTTTTTCTCTAATTTAAACATATCCATTGCAAGTTTACAAGCATAAATTTCGCCACCACCGGCAGTAATCATATCTAAAAACTCATCAACAGGTGGAATGTCAAGTTTGTCCATTTGTCCACGCATCATTGCCGAAACTCCAGTTTCAACTCCAGGGATTAAACCGAGTAATGTTGGGAAAGGTAATCCCCCAGGCATACGCATTCCAGGATTTCCTACTGTAGAAGTATGCAGTTTATTCATATATTTCTTTGTAATTGCATCAAGACCAAAGAATGTAAAGAAAACTTTTGCTTCCATACCTTCCATAACAGCTCCGTTTGCCATTACTAAAGTAGCATAAACATCTTCAATTGAAGCTTTTGCACAAATAATTGCTACTTTTTTAACTTTTGTATCTTTTTTCTCAGTCATAATCATATCGTTTTATTAATTATACACAACTTGTTGGTTTATTAATTCCGGCAATTTTTGATGATAATTTTAATGGTCCACCAGGAAATAAATCGTAAAATCCTTTAATATCAACTATTCCTGATTTGCCAACTTTTCTGATAGTTAATCCTGATTGGTTTTCACGTATGAATTTTAATACTGCAATATGTTTGTCGGTAAGTTCAATACCTTCTTCTTTTGCAATTTCTTTAGCTATTGATTCGTTCCATTTCGATGAATCTACTAAATAGCCTTCTTCTGTAACTTCAATTGTTACTCCTGCATAGTTTTTTTGTGCCATAGATTTATTAATTTAAAATTATTTACTGTGTTATTTGTTTTGATTCTTTTACTGTATTTTTCATAAGAGTAAGCATAAACCCAAGACTCTGTTTTACTTCACGACTGTTTAGTTCACGGAAAATTTTCCAAAGTGAATATTCTTTTTCTTCTTCCATATTTGTTTTGCCGTAAGCAACAACAGCATTATCTAACAGTTTAGCCATTTGAACTATGAATTCAAAATATCCTTTTTGCTCAAATTCATGTAGTTTGTTTGTAAAATCTATTCCAACTTCTTTAATCATTGGACCAACGTCTTTTGCAAGATCGTTTAGACTTTCGAACAAGTCTATGAGTTGTGATATATTATTTACGTTTCGAATAAGCTTAAATGCAAGTTCTTTAATATCGTCGATGTTCAGTTCAATACCCTGTTTATCTAATTCATCAATAGCACTTGTAAATGCATCTTTACCTATAATCGACAGGTCTGAAACCAAATCTTCAATAACCTCGCTTTTTAATCGTTGTTCTGTAACATATTGCAGAACGAGATCAAGCTTCTGATTCATCTGGTTTATTTGTTCCTGTATATTATCTGTTTTAACTTCCATTGTTCAATAGTTTTAATTGATGATTATTTTTTCTTTCCTACCATTGACATTTCTGATTCTACAGGAAGCTCTTTTCCTTTTAGCAGAATGTGCCAGTAAATCCATCTGAAGATTACTTTTCCGTAATGGTTCATTTTTGTATTCTGTAATAAACCAAATGGCCCGATTCCGGGTAAAGGATAATTTCCTGGAAGTGGTTCTGTATCATAATTAAAATCAATAATAGAACCTTTTCCAAAACCTGTTTCAATATAACAGTTTGAATGTCCATCAAAATGAGCATGCATTTTTCGACCTTTAATTGAACTCAATAAGTTTTCGAAAACAACTTCTGAAGCAAAGTGAACAACCGAACCTGCTTTTGATGTAGGTATATTCGATGCATCACCAAGGACAAAAATATTTTCATGTTCTTCTGAACGCAAGGTTAGTTTATCGGTTGGAATAAAGTTGAGATCATCGCCCATTCCGCTTCGTTCTACAAAATCATCGCCTTTATTAACAGGGACAATAGTTAAAACATCAAATGAAATTTCACGGCCATCATATGATTTTATTTTTTTCTCTTTATTATCAACGCTTTCGAGATAAAAATCGGGAATAACATTTATATTTTTTTCTTTTAAAAGATCACCAAGCATTTTGGTTGCTCTTGGTTTTGTAAATGCTCCTGCTAAAGGAGTAACATAAGAAATTTCTACTTTGTCGCGAATACCTGCTTTTGTAAAATATTCATCAGCTAAAAATACAAACTCAAGAGGAGCAACAGGACATTTGATAGGTACTTCGGCAATATTTACAACCAATTTTCCACCTTGCCATGTTTCAAAAAATTCTTTTAATGCCAATGCTCCTTCAATGGTGTAAAAATCGAAAATATCTTTGTACCAGAGTTCCTCTTTTAGTCCGGGTGTTTCTTCAGGACTAACACGTGTTCCGGTTGCAATAATCAGAAAGTCGTAATTCAGAATCTGACCTCCTTCAAGTATTACTTTATTGTTTTCGGGTTCTACCTTGTTTATTTCGTTAAAAATCAATTTTACTCCTGAAGGAATAAAGTTGGCTTTAGGTTTTATAACATCGTCTCTTTTATAAATACCAAATGGAATAAATAAAAATCCGGGTTGATAATAATGGGTTTTGTGTTTATCAACAATTGTTATATCCCACTCTTCACGATCAAGAGCTTTTCTTAACTTGTTAGCCATTATTGTTCCACCAGTTCCTGCGCCTAATATTACTATCTTTTTCATTTTTTAATGTTTTTTATCGTATTTTTATAAAGTTCAATGCTGTAAAAGTAAACTTTATAAATATATAGATATCTTTATATGTTATGATATTTATCATGAATGATATATATCATTTTTAAACTCGGTTAGCTGGATATTATGGAATTATCAGTAAAAATAAATAATTGTAAAGATTGCATTTATCGTTCGTGGGCTTTTAAAAACCTTTCCGATAATGAATTGTTCTTATTAAATAGTAAGAAAACGGAAAAATATTTTAGAAAGGGAGAAAACATTTGTTTAGAAGGCGATCAGGTTACTTCATTTTTATATCTGCAAACAGGTTTGGTTAAGTTATATAAAACAGAAAGCAATAACCGCGAACATATTATTAGTATTGCAAATCAAAAAGATTTTATTGGTTTACTCAGTATTTTTTCAAATAAAGTACAGGTTTATTCGATTACAGCAATTGAAGATTCTATAGTTTGTTTAGTAGATTTAGAAATTATAAAGAATTTAATAAAGACAAATGGAGTATTTGCAATCGATTTTTTTGAAAAAATAAGTAAAGTTGCTGACTCCGTGATTAAAACCAGAGTTGATATTAATACAAGGCAATTGCGAGGAAGAATAGCATATATTCTCATGCAATTTTCAAAACAAATTTATAATTCATCAAAATTTAATTTACCGATAAGTAGAAAGGAAGTAGCTGAACTTATTGATATGAGTACCGAAAATGTTATTCGGGTGTTATCTGAATTTCGAAAAGACAAGATTATCCAAATCGAAGGCAAAAATATTGAAATATTAGATATGAAACGACTTGAAAAGATTTATGACCTTGGTTAGTGAACGTTTTTAAGATCTTTTATTTTCTGTGAAAGTTTAGATGCAAAAATAAAATTATTCAGTTCCACATTATCAGAATCAAAAATATCTTCTTTAGTACCTTCCCACCATTTTGATCCTTCGTATATAAATATCACTTTATCGCCAATTTCCATAACTGAATTCATGTCGTGAGTATTTACAATAGTTGTCATATTGTACTCAACAGTAATTTCTTTAATTAAATCGTCAATAACAAGTGCTGTGATTGGGTCTAATCCGGAGTTTGGCTCATCGCAGAACAGGTATTTTGGATTTAGAGCTATTGCACGAGCAATAGCAACTCTTTTTTTCATTCCTCCACTAATCTCGGCTGGAAATAATTCATTTGCATTAATAATATTTACTCTTTTAAGGCATTCGTTTGCTCGTTCTCTTTTGTCTGCATAACTTAATTCGGTAAACATATCAAGAGGAAACATTACATTTTCTTCAACTGTTGACGAATCAAATAATGCTCCACCCTGAAAAAGCATTCCTATTTGTTGCCGCAAACCCTTCTTTTCTTTAAAATTAAGATCGTTAAAAATAACATCATCATAGATTACTTGACCTGAGTCAATATCATGTAATCCAACAATACTTTTTAAAAGTACAGTTTTGCCCGAACCACTTTGCCCGATAATCAGGTTGGTTTTACCTTGTTCGAATAAAACATTAATATCGTTTAAAACCTGTTTATTATCAAACGATTTGTATAAGTTCTTAACTTCTATCATGAAAGCAACAATTGAGTAAGAATAACATTAAATAATAAAATCGAAATGCTGCTGTGTACAACAGCTTTTGTACTTGATTGGCCAACTTCGAGCGAACCTCCATACGAATAATAACCATGATATGAAGAAATTGAAGTAATTAAAAAAGCGAAAAAAGCACTTTTAATCAAAGCATAAACAATATAATAAGGTATAAAAGCATACTGAATACCATAAATATAGTCCTGAGAAGTCATAACTCCTGTTGCAATACCGGCAATCCATCCACCCATAATTCCAATAAACATACTTAACAAGCATAAAAATGGACTAAAAAAAATAGTTGCAACAACTTTAGGTAAAATTAAAAAACTAGCCGAATTAACACCCATGATCTCGAGAGCATCAATTTGTTCTGTAACACGCATTGTTCCTATTTCGGATGCAATATTTGAACCTATTTTACCAGCCAGGATTAATGCAACTATTGTTGATGAAAACTCTAAGAGTAAAGTATCACGAGCGGTGAGTCCGATTAAATATTTCGGATAAATCGGGTTTTCGGTATTATAAGCTGTTTGCATAGTTATTACAGCTCCCATAAAAAACGAAATTATTACAACAATCCAAATAGAATTTAAACCTAGCTTATCTATTTCTTTAATCGTTTCTTTGTAATAAATCTTTAGTTTTTCTGGTTTTGAAAATACATGTGTCAATAAAATAAAGTATTTCCCAATGTGTTGAAGCAAATTCATAGTTGAAATTTATTTTTACAAGCTACAAATATACAAATATTGTTAGCATTCGAATTATAAAGTAAATAACTAGAATTTTCATTTTTTAATCTTTAAATATATTCGTTTTGTTAAATTTGTGTTTTAATTAAAACAATTTGTAATGCAGGAATTAAATAAAAACAACTATTGTGTAATAATGGCTGGTGGTGTTGGTAGCCGGTTTTGGCCTTTAAGTCGTTCGAATAAACCCAAACAATTTTTAGATATTCTAGGTACAGGTCGATCCCTTTTACAAATGACTTTTGATCGTTTTAAAACAATTTGTCCAGTTGAAAATATTTTTGTGGTTACCGGTACTTCCTATGCAAGTTTAATTTCTGAACAATTACCTGAATTAAGTGACAATCAAATACTTTTTGAACCAATAAGAAGAAATACGGCCCCTTGTATTGCATATGCAAATTATAAAATATTTAAAATTAATCCGAATGCAAATATTGTTACTGCTCCATCGGATCATTTAATACTAAAAGAAAATGAGTTTAAAAAAGTGATTTTGCATGGTTTAGATTTCGTTTCTGATAAAGATGCACTACTTACTCTAGGTATAAAACCAAGCAAACCCGAAACAGGTTATGGATATATTCAATTTGATCAAAAAGAAAAAGAAGCTAAAAATCCATTGATATATAAAGTAAAAACCTTTACAGAAAAACCAAATAAAGAATTAGCTCAGGTTTTTGTTGATAGTGGTGAATTTTATTGGAATTCAGGTATATTTATTTGGTCGCTTAAATCAATTATGAAGGCTTTTAGCACATATTTACCCGAAATAGACTCTCTTTTTAAAGAAGGTTATAACTCATACAACACAACTGAAGAAGAAGCATTTATTTCAAAAACATATTTTGAATGTAGAAATATTTCCATCGATTATGGGATTATGGAAAAAGCAAATAATGTATTTATGTATTGCAGTAATTTTGGTTGGGCCGATTTAGGAACATGGGGCTCGCTTTATGAACATTTACCTAAGGATAAAGAAAATAACTCTATTCGAGGAGAAAATACATTTACTTATAATTTAGAAAATTGTATTGTTAATTTGCCTGATAATAAACTAGCTGTTATACAAGGGCTTTCTAATTACATTGTTGTCGAATCAGACGGAATTCTTCTCGTTTGTAAAAAAGAAGATGAACAAGAGATAAAACAATATGTAAATGATATTAAAATGAAAAATGGGGATCACTACTTATAGCTGATTTTACTTGAAAATACTCTCTTATTAACATTCTTGTTTTTACTACTTACACAGTGAGTTGATATTTTTTTACACCAATTTATAGCTCAATACTCTATTAAATTGTTAATTTCATCAAATTAGTATAACTTATTCAAGTCAAAAACGTTATACTCGTTAATAAATTTTATTGGAACCATTTAATGAAACGATATCTACTCATATTCCTTCAAGTAATTCTCTTAAACAGCTATTTATACTCACAAAATTGGGGCGATATTTTTTATATGGAAACGGATGCAGAATACTTGCTCGAAGAAAAAAAATATGATAAAGCCATTGAAATTTATGAAAGAATATTAAAAAAAGTTCCTAATAGTGCTTTTGTAAAGTTCAAAATAGGAATAACTTATTTAAAAACGGACGACCAACAAAGCAAAGCAATTCCTTATCTTGAAGATGCAGTTAAAGATGTTGCAAAAGATTTCGACAGCGAATCAATTTCAGAAACACGAGCGCCAATTGAAGCTCATTTATACTTAGGTGTTGCATATCAATATAATAATAGAATTGCTGATGCGTTAACATCATTTACCAATTATAAAGGTTTAATAGATTCAAATAATCAGAATTTTTTATTAGTAAATCAATATATTTCAAGTTGTGCAAATGCTGAAGAACAAATAAATAATCCCCAAAAAATTAAAACTACAAACCTTGGAGATTTAATAAACGATCAAAATTCAAATTTTAATGCTGTTATTTCAGGCGATGGAAATACAATGGCTTATACATCATACACAACGAATTATATCGACTTATATATTTCTACAAAGTCTGGGGCACAATGGGGTAAACCAAAAAATGTTACTGAAAAAGTAAGTAAGAAGTATTATTTAAAAACCACAGGTATTTCTTACGATGGAACTACATTATTTCTGGCTACAGACGATCTGATTGAGAATGATATTTTTATGAGTAAACTAGAAGGAAATGAATGGACAAATGCAAAAAAATTAGATAAACCCGTTAATAGCAAGTCAAACGAAACACATGCATCTATATCAAAAGATGGAAAAACAGTTTATTTCACCAGCGATCGTGAAGGAGGATATGGTGGTTTGGATATTTATAAAGTTGCACTCGATGAAAAAGGGAAATGGGGAGCAGTAGAAAATTTAGGTAATAAAATAAATACTTCATTTAATGAGGAAACGCCATTTGTTACAATGGATAACGAATATTTATTTTTTAGTTCTCAAGGTCACTCAAGTATTGGTGGATACGATATTTTTTATGTTAATTTAAATGGTTCTCAGGAAGTTGTAAATATTGGATATCCTATTAATACAACAGCGAATGATTTGTTTTATGTTCCTGCTGAAAACCTGCAATCTGGATATTTTTCAATTTTTGACAAGAATAGTAAAGGGAAAAAAGATATTTATATGGTTTCAGTTACTCCTGAAATTAAATTGAAAGGTAAAATAATTTATGATCCATCATTAACTTCTGTTAATACACCATTTACTGTTTCAATTATGAATACTGAGAATTTTGAAGTGATTCGTATTGATTCTACAATTTTTGATAATTTTAAAGTTGACTTAGCTCCTGGTAATTATAAGATTAGCATTGCAAATCAGGGATTTAATCCATTTGAAGAAGAAATAAATATTGATCAAAATTATACAAAGAATGAACTTTTATTTGAAGCGAATTTAAATCCAATAATTGAAGAAAGCCCAATTTTGGTAGCAGAACAAATAATTCCTCCAACAATAATTGACCCTGTTGTAGTTAATGTTTTACCTGAACCAACTGTTGTTGTTCCGGTAGAAGAAAAAATAGCAGTTGAAGAAGAACCGATTGTTGAACAAGTTAAAGAGGAAATTATTGAAGAAATTAAAGAAGAAGTAATAGTTCCAGTAGAAGAAAAAATTGTTCAACCGATTGAAGCACCAAAACCAAAATCTAAAGAACTAACAGATTATACCAATTCAGAAAGAAAATCATATTCAGTTCAGATTATGGCTCTAAAAAAGCCTGTTGATATTGATTTTTTTAAAAATTTAAATAATGTTGTTATAACATTATCGCCAGATGGTTATTACAGATACACAGTTGGTTATACTAGTTCTTATGCCGAAGCTATTGAGTTACAAGAAAGAATTGAACAAATAGGATATAAGAATACATTTATTAAAACAAATCCATTTATTTTAAATTATACTATTCAAATTATGGCTTTAAAAGCCCCAATTGATTTGAATTTTTTCAAAAATTTACCTGTAGTATCTGTTACCAAAGGAACCGATGAGTTTTACCGTTATACTTATGGTGCTTATGAATCAATTCCTATGGCTAAAGAATCGGTTCAAGAACTTATGAGTTTAGGATATAAACAAGTGTTTATAAAGAAAATGGATTAACAAAACCAATTAACCAATTAGTAGTTTGTTACTTGTTGTTCTTTTGTTATCAATTAATTGAATAAAATAAATTCCCTTAGGTAAATAATCAACATGAATTATTTTTATAGGTTCATTTGTGTCGATTTTCTCTTCGTATAAGATATTGCCTGTAATGTTTACAATTCTTAAAATAAAAATAACTTTCTCATTAAAATTTTCATCTATTTGTAAAGTAAAATGCCCATTGTTCGGATTAGGAAAAATTTGAAAAGTGGATAATGGGTATTGAAATTGATTAACAGAATTTAGAATAAGATGCTTAACTTCTGATGTTTCAGTGCATCCTGCAAAGTTGGTTACTTCAACTGAATAATCGCCATCTTGGGTTATTGTATATGTCCTGTTTACTTCACCTGAAATATGTGTTCCATTTAAAAACCATTTGTTTCCATATGGAGTATTTGAAATAAGTGTATTACCTGTATTGGTAAAGTTGGGAGCAGTACTGAATCCGAATACTTTTATATAATCAGAAACATATTTTATATATGATTCGTTTGCTATTAGAGTTACTGGTTTTAAGCCGGGTGCTGAATAAACTATTTTGTGAGGTCCTTTCCCGGTTGCTGTTTGAGGAATTGCAGTTTTGCCAAAGTCCCAGAACAGATTGTAAGTATTGTTCAATGATGTTGAATACTCAACAGTATCATAGGCACATACAGAATCACGATCAGCAAAAAAATCAACAGCAACAAATTTGCTATCTTCAACAATACGAATACTATCAATACAAATACCATATCCCCCTTCACCAGAACCTTCAAAAGCTATTTGTGCATTTTTATAATTTCCGGGTATTGAAACAAATACTTTTTGCCATGCCGGAACAGGATTCTCAAAATAACGTAATACGTTCCAGTTTAATGAATCATTCTCCCTGAATAGTACTTTTAATTTATGTTGATTATTATTAGCACTATCTAAATTTAAATAAAATGAAAGGATTGCTTTACTAGTAAGTTCAAGGTATAGCTTTGGGAAAATTAATTTAGCTTTATCACTGGTTGTTGTAAAAAAATAAGCATTATTGATTCCTTCAAAAGCTGTATCAATATAACCGGAATAACCTCCGCTTCTAAATGTCCAACCAATAGTATCATTTGTTCGTTCTTCATAGAAATTTAAAGGTATAAAACTGCTATCGAATAACTGAATATAAGGAACTACTAATGCATCCATAGCCCGAACTGTTACTGAATTTGATTTTAGAGATTCATTTTTAATAATGTCGTAGTATTTAGCTGTTATCCAATATGTGTTTACTGATCCTTTATAAGATTTTGTATCTGTATAGCTTGTTAAAACTGTCGAATCAAATTTTATATTGTTTTTATAAATGTAATACCTTTTAATTTCTGATGGGTTTGTCGTTTTACTCCAGTATAATTTAATTAATGTATCGGTTACAGAAGCTTTTAAATTTGAAGGAACTGTATCGTAAGGCAAAAACCCATCTATTTCAATTAATCCTGATTGAATAGGGTCAAGCCAATGTTTTAATTGATAAATTTCATTCTCATTGTTTTGCCATGCATGGTGAAATTGTTGGTAATAATCGTTGAAATTGTAAGTACAGTTTGCATCTCCGCCGGTTAAATCGCCAATTATTCGTTTGTTTTGATCAAACAAGGGAGAACCTGAAGAACCTCCTTCTGTTGTTCCAATATCCCAAGAATCAATCCACCAATGTGTAAACGCATTGTAATCCTGTTCGTAATTACTTGTTGTAGCTCCTTTAAATGATTTTGAAATTTTTTTTACATCTCCCGAAGGATGATGAATTGATGTAACTGATGTAGGATCTATTATATTTCTATTCCACCCTGAATAATATGGATAAAAAGATTCTGGTGGTTTTGAACTTAATTCTAATAAGGTAAAATCTAAGCTATTATTTAATGATGTTGCTTTAATTGTTGACCCTGATATTGTTTGATTGGTTGGTCCGTTTATGCCATCGCATGTTGGACTTTCGTAATTAAAATAGAAAATTGCTGCAGTAGCTTCATAAGCTTTGTCAATACAGTGATTTGCTGTTAAAAAATAAGGTTTCTCATCAAAATTGGTATTGTTAATTAACGATCCGGTACAAAGCCAACCATTCATAGTAATCTTGCAAACTGAATGTTTGTGAATTTGCCAGTCATCTCCTTCAGTGCAATTTATATCAACATTGCAACTGCCCGAACTTCCAAATCCTTTTGAGTTTTTTGAAATGTGACTAAAAATATTTTTATAGTCATGAGCAATCGATGAAATATGAATTTCTCCTTTAAAATCAACCACATTAGGTTCGAAATATTCAATTATTACCTCATCCCCTTTTACAGGTGCAGTAGCTAATACATAATCTGGTTTATTATTTTTATATGTAAATGCACCAATTGTATGGCTTTTATCATAGTTGTAAATAAATAGTTTTGAGCCAATTGGTAATCGGTAATAATCAAAATACACACCTAAAGAATATGCGTTAGTAGATTTAATTCGTATTGTCCATATTTTATCACCATTTTGTAATATCTCCAACCGTCCAGCATTATCAGGATCAATATCGACTTCAATAATTTCGGCATATCGCATTGATTTTAAACCCGATTGCTCATGTTCAATATCTTCGGTTTGCAATGCTTGAATATCTATTAATGGTAATTCAATTAAAGGAATTTCATCAGTGTTTTTTGTTAAAGTAAGAGGCATTCCCTTTTCCTGAATTTGACTTAACCCAGAAAAACAGTTGTGTAAAAAGATAAATAATAAAATGAAAATAGCGTAATTTCTCATTTTTAATTTTGAAAAGATTTATATCAAATGTACAAATAGTTTTCTCTCATTTCAACAAACATTATTTAATTTAGTTCGATAGAATATTTAAATTGATTTTTAGGTTTATGAATGAGATTTTTTGTTTCAAAACTGATCTCTAAATAAAACTGTATCCTAAGTTTTTACATCCCCGAATTTTATGTATTTTTAGCGTTTGTTAAATTTTACACAATGTACGAATATATAAAAGGTGAGATTCAGGAAATTTGTCCAACATATCTTGTATTAGAAAATACAGGAATAGGCTATTTTATTCATATTTCAGTGAATACCTACACAAAAATATCCGGACAAAAAACGTGTATGCTTTTTATACACGAAGTTATTCGCGAAGATGCTCATTTACTTTTTGGCTTTTATGATGAAATTGAACGGGAAATATTTCTTCAATTGATCTCAGTATCTGGTATTGGTGCAAATACTGCAAGAATGATGCTTTCCTCGTTATCTCCAGGCGAAATAAAATCAGCAATAATACAAGGAAATGTTCCTTTACTAAAAAGTATTAAAGGTGTTGGTGCTAAAACTGCTGAACGAATTATTATTGATTTGCGCGATAAAGTTGGAAAATTATCCGATAGTACAGAAATAATTGCTCATTTAGACAATACTATTAAAGAGGAAGCGTTATCAGCATTAGTAATGTTAGGTTTTCCAAAAGCTAAAATCGAAAAATTATTAAGCGATATATTAAAAGATATGCAGGGTCTTACTGTTGAAAATCTTGTAAAGGAAGCTCTTAAACGGGCTTAATGATTAATCTATGTTAATTGAGTGGGTATAAAATATTTTAAATACGTAATCCTCTTTTTTGTTTTTGTGCTTTGTACATTATATGTTGAGGCACATTTTTATAATATATCTTTTTATAAGAAAACATTTCTTTCTTCTTCACCCTCGTTTGTTCAACCTCCAGATACCATTGATTTAAAATTTCCTTTCAACGATGTTGAAGAATACAATCCATTTTTAACAAAAGAGAGTTCGCCATTATATTTAAACGAACCCGATAATATAGAAGAATCAGTAGAATACGACCCTGAAACAAACGAATTTATTGTTTCAAAAAAAATTGGTTCTGTAAATTACAGGCCATCTTCAAGAGTTGCTTATGATGAGTATAGTAATTATCAATTTGAACAATCAATAAGAAATTATTGGAAGCAGCGGTCGAAAGGAAGTGGTTTAAATACCCAAAATGGACTATTTCCAAATTTACGACTTGGTGGTGAAACGTTCGATAAAATATTCGGAAGTAATGTAATTAATATTGTTCCAATGGGTTCTGCTGAATTGATATTTGGTATAAATATCAACAAGGTTGATAACCCAATTTTATCCGAAGATCTCAGAAGTACCACAACTTTTGATTTTAAAGAAAAAATTACAATGGAAGTTAAAGGGAATGTGGGCGATAAAATAAAACTTGGAATACGATATGATACAGAAGCTACTTTCGATTTCGAGAATCAAACAAAACT
>MENE01000104.1 GCA_001769005.1 Bacteroidetes bacterium GWA2_31_9b
AATTACAATATGATTATTTATAAATCGATAATTAACCTCTTTTTGATTTAATTTAACGAAGTAAATTTTATCGTGACTATTCTGAAAATCAATAATAAGTGGGAGCTTTTCTAATTTTGAAAAGTTAAATTCAATGGTAACCTTTCCTTTAATTACCTGATGTGTTGAATCGGGAATTTCAAAAAATACAGAATATTTACTATTTGAGATTTGCTTTTCGCGAAGCTCTGCTAATTCTTTTGAAACCCCTTGCTCGGTATAATTGTTTTTATTAGTTGAGCATGAAAAGAGAGTAAATATTAATATTAAATAAGTAAAATGAAAAGTTAAGTTGAGTTTAACTTTCATAATCATTGAATTTAAATGATAAATTATATAGTTATTTCTCTAACGATTTTCTGAATTTTGTTAAACGAATAGGGTTTAGTAAGCATATGACTAAAGCCGGCATCTTTATAATCATCGAAAAAATCTTCCGGGTTATAAGCTGTTATTGCAATTATTGGCAGATTACAAAGGGGGGATGGCAATCTGTTTCGGATAAATTTTGTAGTTTCAAGGCCGTTCATTACAGGCATTTCAATATCCATAAACACAATATCAATTTTTTTTGATTGCAATATATCTATTGCTTTCTGACCATTGTCTGCTTCAGTAATTGTATGGCATAAACCTCCAACAATTTCTTTTAAAAGAAATCGATTCATGTATATATCGTCAACTATTAGGCAATTATATTCATTCATAATTATTTATCCAATCCTACTTAAGGTTTTTATAATTTCTTCGCTTCTAATAATTACATATTTTCCATCTAGATCAATAATTTTATCATTTTTAAATTCAGTAAGTGTTCGAATGAGGCTTTCTTTAGTTGTTCCTGCAAGTTCAGCCAACTCAGTTCTAGACATTGGAAACTCAAAATTGTTTGTATTGTATATTTGTTTTGAGAAATAAAGAATAATATCTGCAATTTTTCCAGGTAATTGTTTTTGATTTTGTGACATAATTCTTTCAAACATATATAAGTTATCGGCACTTAATAATTTTAGTATTAGTGATGCAAATTTTCCGTTTTTTTCAAGTATTTCGTTAAATGTCGAAATATCGATAAAAAGTATTTCTGTGTCTTCAATAGCTGATCCTGAATATTGAAAAGTTTCTTCACCAAATACTGAAATTAATGCAAGAAAATGATTTGGGGTTCCTAATTTAAGAATAATTGATTTGTTGTTTCTTCCTTCTTTAAAAATTTTTACTAAGCCAGATTTAATGAACATTACATGCGATGTTCGTGTGTTTTGTTTAAAGATGATATCTTTTTTTTCAAATCGTACAATATTGCTATTGATTTTTAATTTTAATAATTCACTTTCCGATAAATAATCAGAAAATGGGAATATTATAAAATCATCTTTTTGTTTATCGTTAGTAATCATTGGTTGGGTATAGAGTGTTTGTAAATATATTAAATTTTTTATAATAACAATGATTTAATAAACCCATTTTTGGTGATGTAAATCATTAATGTTAATAATTCAAATCATTGCTTTAAAATTGACATGAATAATAGTAATAGTCTAAATTTAATTTTTAATGGAATACTGTAAGAATTAATTATTTGTGAATAAAATCAAGGTATGAAAAAAGAAATAAGTGTATTAGTTGTAGATGATTCGGAAACAAACCTTGTTCTTTTAGAAGCAATTTTAGAAGATGAAGGGTATAATGTAAAAACCGCATTTAGTGTAAAGGAAGCAACTGAGTTATTAAAGGATTATTTACCAAATTTAATTTTACTCGATTTATTAATGCCAAACGAAAATGGCTTCGATTTACTTAAAAAACTTAAGGTTAACGGGCAGTATAAAAATATACCCGTAATAATTGTAACAGCTTTTGCAAATAAAGAAAATTCTGCAATAGCTTTTGATCTGGGTGCAATTGATATTATTGAAAAACCAATTGACATTCCTTGTTTTCTTGAAAAAGTTAATAAAGCATTAATTAACTGATCAAAAAATCATTAAAGTAAGTATGCCTAAAGAAAATAAAGATAAAGTAGAATTTAAAAATCTGCTTAATACATATTCGGTTAAAGAAATTTCAGACTTATTTGCTAAAGTTGATGAAAAAATTATGCGGCTTCATCAATGTTCATCTGATGATTTTTTAATGTTGAATAAGGACTTTAAAACAATATTTAAGTATAGGAATCAAATTGATTCAAATATTTCAGACATTTTTAATTTTATGGCACAAATAAATTCCGATTTATTAATTAAAGAATTGGAATCAGTTAATGAATATATTAAAAATACGAACAGTATAAGATTAAAAAATAAAGAAAAAAAATCGGAACTGCTAAATGAACTATCTAATAAAATAAGACTTGTTTTTATTCCTCTTAGAAATTTTGGACAAAATTTAATGTACCTCAGGTTATTGTTTTCTAATTTGAATCTTATAATTACTTCAGAGGAAAAACAAAATATAGAAACAGAAAGCTTTATTGAAATTTCTGAACGAATGGCTTTTAAATGTAAAATACTATCAGAAAAGAATTATAAAGAATTAAATAATTTAAGAAAGAATATAAAAAATTCAAGTCAGAATATATCTCAAAAGTTGAAGAAGGAATATGAAATTGAAAAAACTATTTCTGAAAGTGTTAATCAACTTCAACAATTAATAAATGAAATAATAAATATTGAAAAGTTAGCCGATTCTGTAAAAAAACGAAATTTAGAAATTAAAGATAGTGCAGACAACATTATAACTAATATCCAATATCACGATATTATAAGACAAAAAATGGAACATATTCAGCAAACACATAAAGATTTTATGAGTGAACTGAGTGAATTTGATAAAAGTAACGAAGAGAAAAAATTTTTAATAGAAAAAGCGATTCAGTTTTTAAAAATAAGAGATATTTCTGGTTTACATGCTACAAAGCTTTTACATACAAATAAAGAATATCAGAATGCAATAGAAATTATTATTAAAAATTTTTTAAACATTGGCGACAATATTAACTTAAATGTAAATTCGTTTAATAAATTAATTTCTTCTGAAAAAGAAATAATCGATCTGAAATTAAACAAGTTAAGTTTTATTAACGATCAGTTAAATAGTTTTGATAATAAGAGTAAATCTACATTAGAAGAACAAGAACACTTAATTATACTTTTTAACCATATTGCTTTAAATTTCAATTTACTTAAAGAACTATCAGGTGAAATTGAGCTGTATATCCAAGAATCAAACGAAAAGGTAATAATTAATCATGAAGAAAATCAAACTTTTTCGAATCAATTTAACCAGATTATTCAAATTTTGGGCGAAATGAAGAAAAGTTTTGAACGAATTGAAATTAATTTTGTTCCACTTTTAAAGATTATTGAAGAATACAAAGTAATTCATAATAAACAAGATAATAAAATCTATAATACAGAAGGAAAAAACGATCTTCTAAAAAAAATAAATTCAATAGCTGAAAAATTAACCAATACTATACTGGAAATTAACAAAAAGATAAATGAAAATGATAAATCCAGTAATTTGGTTCTTGAAAAAATTAAGCAATCAATTTCAAATATAAAGTATTATGATTATTTCGACCAATTAGCTGGTGAAATAACAACAGAACTTAACGTTATAAATTATCATCTTAAAAATTCATATTCAAATAACACGGTTTCAAATAAAATTAATCTCGAGCAATTAAAAGATTATTATACAATGGATACTGAGTATAAAATTCATGATGACGTAATAAATAAAAAATCAAAGGGAAAGAATAAGTCCACGAATAAAAATGAAAAAGAAGACGTTGAATATTTTTAAAACGGAATTATATGAGTAATAAAAATTTTATTATAAAAATTAATCCTTCGAAAAGCAAAAAGGATAACAAGGTTGAAATCATACTTGAAAATGAATTAACAATTTATAGTATAGAAAGTATGCAGGATCAAATTCTTAATACTCTTGAAAAACATAAAAGCATTAGTATAAACATTCAAAATGTAAGCAATATTGATTTAAGTTTTATCCAGTTCCTTTATTCATTAAAAATAACTGCAAATGAACAAAGCAAACAAGTTGAATTGTTTGCCAATTTAACTAAAGAAATTCAAGTATTATTTTCTAGTTCAGGGATAAGCAATTTTTTTAATATTAAAACAATATAATATCTGATACATATGGCAAAAAATATTTTAATTGTAGATGATTCTGAAAGTATTCGAGAAGTTGTAAAATTTACTCTTGAAAACGAAGGTTACAACGTTATGATTGGAGTTGATGGTAACGATGCTCTTCAATATTTAAATGGTAAACCTATTGATTTGGTAATTACTGACTTGCATATGCCTAATATGGATGGTATTGAACTTATTAGGCACATTCGTACGATAGATGCATATAAGCATATTCCAATTTTATTTTTAACTACAGAATCACAGGTTTCAAAAAAAATGGAAGCAAAAGATGCAGGAGCTACCGGATGGATTATAAAACCATTTGTACCTGCTAAATTAATTGATGCACTCAAAAAAGTTATACGATGACAATCGACAAATTCAGATCAAAATTTATTGAAGAAGCCTCCGATAATATCAATGATTTGGAGAATGCTCTTTTAATACTCGAGAAAGACTCTACAAATAAAGAACTTATTGAAAGGGTTTTTAGAGTTATGCATTCGCTAAAGGGAGGTGGAGCAATGTTCGGATTTACAGTTTTAAGTGAGTTTACACATAATCTGGAAACATTGTACGATCAAATCCGCGAAGGGTCTAGAGTTTTAAATCGCGATATCCTTAATATTACATTCGAATCGGCTGATCACATGAAAATACTTTTATCCGATGAAAATCTTACGTCAGCTGAAAATAAAAAGAATCATGAAGATCTTTTTTCACGAATTGCAAAATTTATTCAGAATAAAACTAATTTCCAACCAGATAAATCTGATATAAAACAAAACGTTTCTGATTCAAAATTAAAGTCATATTATGTTTATTTCGAACCGAATCACGATATTTTTGCAAATGGTACAAATCCACTTTATTTATTAGACGAAATAAACTCTCTAGGCAATAGCAAAACATTTGCTCATTTTAATAAAGTTCCTCCACTTGATACATTCGATTTTCATAAATGTTATATCTATTGGGAAGTAATACTTGCTACAGAGT
>MENE01000105.1:0-15977 GCA_001769005.1 Bacteroidetes bacterium GWA2_31_9b
ATCTGCCACGTGGTAGATTTTTCTTTGTTAAGCCTGCAAAGTAAACCCTGTCGAGCTTTTGAATACGATAACCCAGCGATTCAAATATACGACGTACAATTCGGTTTTGACCGGTATGAATTTCAATTCCTACTTGTGATTTGTCTTCTTCTTCAACATAGCTTATAGCATCAGCAGAAACGGTAATATCATCAACCTTAATACCTTCAACAATACTTACCATATCGGCTTTAGTAACAGGTTTATCAAGAAATACATGATAAATTTTCTTCTTTACATAGCTTGGATGAGTAAGTTGTTTTGTTAATTCACCGTCGTTTGTTAAAAGTAATACGCCAGTTGTGTTTTTATCGAGTCGTCCAACAGGATAAACACGTTCTTCGCATGCATTTTTCACCAGGTCGAGAACTGTTTTTTCTGCATGTCGATCTCTAACAGTAGTAATATAATCTTTAGGTTTATTTAATAAGATGTATACTTTTTTCTCGTTGCTTAAAACTTTACCTCTGTGTCGTACAACGTCTTTAGGCATTACTTTTGCTCCCAGCTCAGTAACAACTTTGTCGTTTACTGTAATAAAGCCTGCTTCAATGAGTTCGTCAGCCTCGCGACGTGAGCATACTCCTGAATTTGCAATATATTTATTTAAACGTATTGGCTCACCATAGTTATGAGGTTTTTCTATTTCTGCATCCTTACTTCCTTTGTTGAATTTGCTGTCAGATCTTGCTGGTCTTTCAGGTCTCTCTGGTCGAGGTTGCCTCTCAGGTTTTTCAACTGATTTCGATGTTTTATGTTCAGGTTTTTGATATTGCTTTTTCATAACGTAATGTGCTCTGGTATAAATCTATTTTAACTTTTGCAAAGGTAACAATTTATTCCCATAAATCATTTGTACCGAATGGTTTTAAAAATGTATTAATAGATCAGCTTGTTAGATGTAAATGTTAAAGTTTATAAAAATATTATTCATCTAATTTGAATTCATTATCTTTATTCGATTTTTTTAAAATCTACAAATTTAATCGCAATAATATGACATTAATAAAATCAATTTCTGGTATTCGTGGAACGATAGGTGGAAAATCAGGTGATGGATTAAGCCCTTTAGATACTGTAAAATTTGTATCGGCATATGCACAATGGATTATTAATAATACAAAAGTACAAAAAATAAAAGTTGTAGTTGGCCGTGATGCACGTATTTCAGGCGAAATGGTTAATCATGTAGTTATCGGAACACTCATGGGAATGGGAATTGACGTTGTTGATATTGGCCTGGCAACTACACCAACTACTGAAATTGCTGTTACATCAGAAAATGCTCAGGGTGGAATAATCCTTACTGCAAGTCATAATCCTAAACAATGGAATGCACTTAAACTTCTTAATCATAAAGGTGAATTTCTATCTGCTGCTGAAGGCGCTCTTGTGCTTGATATTGCTGCTAAAGAAAGTTTTATGTATGCCGATGTTGATAAATTAGGTTCGCTTGTAATCAAAACAAATTACCTCGATATTCATATTCAGCAAATATTAAAACTTCCTTTAGTTGATGTAAATGCTATTCGAAAAGCTCAGTTTAAAGTTGCCATTGATGCTGTAAATTCTGTTGGAGGAATAGCAATTCCTGCTTTGTTAAAAGCTTTAGGTGTAAAAGAAGTTATTGAATTGTATTGCGATCCAAATGGAATTTTTCCTCATAACCCGGAACCGTTGCCTGAGCATCTAACCGAAATATCAAAAGTGGTTAAAGATAAAAAAGCACATTTGGGCTTTGTTGTTGATCCTGACGTAGATCGCTTAGCGATTATTAATGAAGATGGAACTATGTTTGGCGAAGAATACCCCCTGGTTGCAGTTGCCGATTATATTCTGCAAAATAAACCTGGTAATACCGTATCAAATTTATCCTCAACACGTGCATTACGCGATGTAACTCAAAAATATGGAGGTAGCTATTTTGCTGCAGCAGTTGGCGAAGTAAATGTTGTCGATAGCATGAAAAAAAATAATGCGGTTATCGGAGGCGAAGGAAATGGTGGTGTAATTTATCCCGAAATTCATTACGGCCGTGATGCGTTGGTTGGAATAGCATTGTTTTTAACATATCTGGCAAAATCGGGGAAAAAATGCTCTGAACTTAAATCGCAATATCCTAAATATGTAATATCCAAAAATAAAATTGAATTGACTCCTAAAATAAACGTTGATAAAATTTTGGAGTCTATAGAAAATAAATTTGCACACGAACAAGTTAGTACAATTGATGGAGTAAAAATTGATTTTGAAAATGGATGGGTTCATTTACGAAAATCGAATACAGAGCCCATTATTCGTATATATGCTGAAAGTAAAGATGAGCTAAGTGCAAACAATTTAGCGGAAAAAATTATAAGTGAAATAAAAAAAATGATATAAATAAAAAATATAATGAATCGAAAACACTACATTCTTATAGCTATAGTCGCTGTAGCTGTTCTAATAATTGTAATCACTGGTTTTGGGAAAGAAGAACCCAACAATCAACTCAAAGTAAAAGCACAAAAAGGAGAATTTGAGATTCTTGTAACAATAACAGGTGAATTACAGGCAAAAAGTTCAATTGATATTACCGGTCCTGCAGAAATAGGTAATAGCCGCGATTTACGTATTCGTGAAATAAAAATTCAGGATCTTGTTCCTGAAGGTACGCTCGTTGACTCCGGACAATATGTTGGCGATTTAGACCGATCTGAAGTATCAATCAGTTTAAAAGATTTAAAAGACGAACTGGAGAAGGCAGAATCACAATTCATTAAAATTCAGCTTGATACAACTATGCTTTTACGCGATTTACGTGATCAGTTGGTGAATTTGAAATTCGCAAAAGAAGAGAAACAAATAGTGCTTGATCAAAGTCAATATGAACCACCAGCCACTATTCGTCAGGCGAAAATTGAACTTGAAAAATCAGACAGAGCATTTGATCAGACTGAGAAAAACTATTTATTGAAAAAAGAACAAGCAAAAGCCGATATGCGCGAAGCAAGTATTAATCTGCAAAAAGCACAAAGAAAAGTGGTTGAGCTCGAAAATGTTATTAGCAAATTCCGAATTTATGCTCCGGCATCAGGTATGGTAATCTATAAAAAGGAATGGAGTGGCGAAAAACGAAAAGTTGGTTCGTCAATAAACCCTTGGGATATGTCTATTGCTACTTTGCCCGACCTTTCGAGCATGTTATCGAAAACCTATGTAAACGAAATTGATATTAGCAAAGTAAAATCGGGACAAGCTGTTCGAATTGGTATTGACGCATTCCCTGAAAAAAAATATACTGGTAAGGTGCTTGAAGTAGCAAATATTGGAGAACAATTACCAAATACAGATGCCAAAGTTTTTGAGGTACTTGCAAGTGTTGATCAAACCGATAGCATCTTGCGCCCTTCGATGACTACAAGTAATCAGATAGTAACGGATGTATTTACAGATGTTATTTTTGTTCCTCTTGAGGCTATACATAATAACGACAGCTTGAGTTTTGTTTATACCACATCAAATAAAAAACAAATAATTGTTCCCGGTTTGTCAAACGAAAATTATATAATTATCGAAAAGGGTTTAAACGAAGGAGATGAAGTGTACTTGTCGGTTCCTGAAGAAGAAGATAAATTAAAATACTCCGGATTGGAACTTATTCCTGTTTTAAAAGAACGTGAATCGCAGAAAAAACTCAACGATCAATTGAAGCAGAAACAAGCCGAAGATCGAAAAGTAATGAAAGAGAATAATCGCAGAAATGGTGCGGGTTCATATAAAAAGAATTAAAAAAAATCAATTATGAATAATGAACATTCAATATCCCTGCCTGCAGTAGGCAGGCAATGTTGAATGTTGAAAAATATGACAGCAGAAAACACAAGAAAATATGATTTAGAGGAACGATTAATAAGTTTCGCTTTATTGGTTATTCGGATTGTAGAAATACTTCCTGACAATAAAGTAGGTAATCATATTGGAGGACAGCTACTTCGATCTGGCACATCTCCTGCTTTTAACTATGGTGAGGCTCAAAGTGCAGAATCGATTAACGACTTTATTCATAAAATGAAAATTTGCTTAAAAGAATTACGCGAAACTAAAATTTCATTAAAAATAATAAAAAGAAAGCCTCTTCTTAAACCTGATGATATAATTAATGAAGGATTAAAAGAATGTGATGAGCTAATAGCAATTTTTGTAAAAAGTATTGATACAGCTCAAAGAAATAAAGTTACTCATGTTAAGAAATAGGTTTAGTCCTTCTACATTCAATATTGATTGTTGGAAATTGGAAATTAATTACTATAGAAATAAATGAACTTACATAAAAGGAAGAGATGATATTTGAACGATATTTTCATGATTTTGAAATTGCTTTTGAATCGATTTTAGATAATAAGCTAAAATCAAGTCTTACCGCTCTCGGAATTATTTTCGGTACAGCAGCTGTAATTAGTATGCTTGCTATTGGAAACGGTGCTCAGCAAGAAATTCTGGAGCAGATTAAAATGGTTGGTGTAAATAATATTGTTATAACACCAATTGTTGATGTTACCGAGGATGGCGAAGAATCGAGTAGTGAAAGTGGAGAAAACGGATCAAAGCAAAAGAAGAAGTTTTCACCCGGATTAACTCTCGAAGACTTGAAAGCAATAAACAATATTATCCCTTCAGTTAAACGAGTTACTCCTGAAATAATTGTCAATTCCTTTGTAGTTCAGAATGGAAAAAGAGTAGCGGCAAAGGTAGTTGGTGTAAACAACGATTATTTCGAATTGTACAATGTAAATCTGGAAAAAGGAACTATTTTTAGTGATTATCAGGTAGATAATGGGATTCCTGTTTGCGTAATCGGAGCAAATATCAGTTCAAAAATATTCAGCGATGTTGATCCAATTAACCAATACTTGAAGTTTGGACATGTGTGGTTAAAGGTTGTTGGAGTGCTCGAGAAGAGCGATATTAAGCTGTCTGCAGCTGAAAATGCAGGTGTTAACCTGGTGAACGACAATGTTTTTATTCCTGTACAAACCATGTTGCTACGATATAAAAACAGAGCTCTTTTAAATTCCAAAAAACTAGGAGGCTCAGGTTTCTCTGGAATGTTCTTCTTTTCATTTTCAAGCAATCAGGAAACAACATCGAGTAATTACAACCAGCTCGATAAAATTGTTGTTCAGGTTGAAGAAACGGAGCAGATAACAGCTACAACAGAAATACTCAGCCGTATGCTTTTACGAAGGCACATGGATGTTAAAGATTTTGAGATTACTGTACCCGAACTTTTATTAAAACAACAACAACGTACAAAAGATATTTTTAATATTGTTCTTGGAGCTATAGCCAGTATTTCACTTATTGTTGGTGGTATTGGTATTATGAATATTATGTATGCCACAGTAATGGAGCGCATTAAAGAAATTGGAATACGACTGGCACTTGGAGCTAAAAAAGCAGATATCATTGCCCAGTTTTTATCTGAAGCCATAATGATAAGTGTTTCGGGTGGAATTGCCGGCGTAATTCTGGGTGTGGTATTATCGAAATTGATTACCAAATTTTCTGGAATACTTACCATAATTTCTCCCGGGTCAATCATTATTGCTTTTGGAGTCAGTGCAATCATTGGCGTTGTTTTTGGCATTTCGCCTGCAAAAAGAGCTGCCGATCGCGATCCGATTGAGTCGTTGAGATATGAATAAATTAAAAATAATTTTCAAAATGATTAAATATAAAATTTGTATAGGTTTTCTTCTGTTATTCGCACTTTTATTTAATGGAAAACTTCATAGTCAGAATGTTACCGAAGAGTTAACTTTCGATGAGGTAATTTTGCTTGCCCGTCAGCAGTCGCCTGATGCAATTATGGCAAAACATCGTTTTCGTGCAAACTATTGGCAGTATAGAACATATAAAGCCGATTATTTGCCTAACCTTTCGTTGGGTGCTACATTCCCGGAATACAGCAGAGCAATAAAGAAATATCAAAATGCCGATGGAACTTATACATATGTTGAAGATAATGTAAACTATTCAACACTTAATTTAAATCTTCGTCAGAATGTTGGCTTCACAGGAGGTCAGATTTTTGCATCGTCGAACCTTGTTCGTACCGATGAACTGAATGGAGGATCATTCTCCTATTTATCTACACCCTTAAGTATTGGATATAGTCAACCCGTTTTGTTCTATAATGAGTATCGTTGGCAAAAGAAAATTGAACCGCTAAAATACGAAGAAGCGAAAAAAAATTATATATCAAGTCTTGAAGAAGTTTCTCTCAAAGCAGTTAATTATTTTTTCGATTTAGCATTGGCTCAACAAAATATTCAGGTTGCAAAAATTAACTACTCAAATGCCGATACTTTATATAAAATAGCAAAAGGACGATACAATATTGGAACAATAGCCGAAAACGAGTTGATGCAGATGGAATTGAGTTTGTTAAATGCAGGCTCGTCGCTCAATTCAGCAATGGTCGATTTAGAAGTTAAAAAATTTCAGTTGCGATCGTTCCTTGGATTTAACGAAAAGGTTGATTTAGCCTTAATAATTCCAAAAGAAATCCCTGAATTAACTATAGATGTTGATCAGGCAATGGGTATTGCAACAGAGAATAATCCTGATATCATTAGTTTTGAACGTCAACTAATAGAAGCTCGCAGAGATGTTGCCAAAGCGAGATCAGAAAGAGGTTTGCAGGCTGATTTATTCGCAAGTATAGGTTATACTCAACAATCAGGCGATTTATCAACAGTTTATGTTAATCCTCAGGATCAACAAAGAGTTACATTGGGTTTACAAATTCCAATATTGGATTGGGGTTTGAGTAAAGGAAAATACCGTATGGCACAATCGAGCCAGGAAGTTATTAAAACAACGGTTGACCAAGCTCGTACCGATTTTACACAAAGTGTTTTCTTAAATGTAATGCAGTTTAATTTACAGGATGATCAGTTAAAAATTGCTGCAAAATCAGATACCATTGCTCAACGACGATATGATCTTACTAAACAACGTTTCTTAATAGGTAAAGTAGATGTGCTCGATTTAAATGTTGCTTTATCTGAAAAAGATGTGGCTAAAATTAATTATATATCAGCTTTACGCCGATACTGGGCCGATTTTTATACCATTCGAAGAATTACATTGTTCGATTTTGTGAATAATCAGTCGCTGGAAGCTGATTTTAAAGAACTTCTGAAATAGAATTTTAAAAAGGATTCAGAATTCAAGATTCAGGATGAAATAGAAGTAAGCATGCAACTTTGAGCTTTGTGTGACTTTGTGTTTTTCTTTGTGAGCTTAGTGGTAAAAAAATAAAAGGATATAAAGTATAAGGTATAAAGGAGGGAAAGAAAGAAGCAACATACAGGATTCAGTATATAGAGTTCAGAAATTCAAATTGTTTGTCAGACTTAAAGCTCGTAGCTCATAGCTCGCAGCTTAACTTTAAATAATTAATCAAAATTATAATTTTCTTAGGTTGAAATAAATTATTTAAAATTCTTATTTCATCTTAATGAATTGAAAAAGTGTGTATATTAAAAATAATTTTATCTTTGCACTTCACTTTGCTTAAAAGTTAAAAAATATATTAATATCAATAAAATAGATTGAAAAATGCAGATTAAAGGAGCAATTAGAACTGTGGCCATTTTATTGGCCGGTATATGTATTTATTATTTATCATTCACCGTGGTTACTAAAAGTGTAACTAAAGATGCCAAAGAATATGCAAAAGGAAATCCTGACAAAGAGTACCAATATATGGATTCATTGTCAAGTGAAGTTGTATATAACCTTGGTATTCGTAAATATACATTACGTGAATGTCAGGAAAGAGAGATCAACCTTGGTCTTGACTTAAAAGGAGGGATGAACGTTATTCTTGAAATATCTGTTGAAGATATTGTCAAAGCAATGGCAAACAATAGTAAGGATACAACATTCCAAAAAGCAATAAAACTTGCTAAAGAATATCAGAAAGACAGTCGCGAAGATTTTATAACATTATTCGGGCGAGCTTTCGAAGCAGTTGATCCAGATGCTCGATTGGCAGCAGTTTTTAATACTCTTGAACTAAAAGACAAGATCGATTTCAATGCTTCAAACGAAGATGTATTAAATATTCTTCGTACAGAATCAAAAGATGCTATCGATAATTCATTCAATATTCTTCGTAGCCGTATCGACCGTTTTGGTGTTATTCAACCAAACATTCAACGATTAGAGCAAGCTGGTAGAATCATGATTGAACTTCCTGGTGTTAAAGACCAGAAACGTGTTCGTAGTCTTTTACAAGGTTCTGCAAATCTTGAATTCTGGGAAACATATAACAATACTCAAATTTATTCTTCTATTCTTCAGGCTAACAATGTAATTTATGAAATTGAAAAAGCTCAGAAAGAACTGAATAAAACCGAAACAGGAAATACTCAGCAAGAAGTAAAATCTGAAGATCAAGCTAAAGAATCTAAAGATTTGACTTTACTTGACCAGATTGAATCTGATTCAACAAAACAAGACACTTCAAGTTTAGCACAATCACAATTGGCTGAAAGATATCCCCTTTTCTCTGTTTTACGTCCAAGCATTAATCCAAGTACAAATGCTCCTTTGGAGGGTTCTGTAATTGGTATGGCTCATTTTGGCGATACAGGTAAAGTAAACCGATATTTAAACCTAAAACAAGTTCGTGCCGTATTGCCTCGTGATGTTGTTTTTATGTGGGCTGTTAAACCTTATAAACACGACGAATCTAAAACATATTTCGAGCTACATGCTATAAAAGCTACAGGTAGAGATGGAAAAGCTCCTCTCGATGGCGATGTTGTAACTGATGCACGTTCAGAATTCGAACAGAATTCAGGAGCTGCCGAAGTGTCTATGTCAATGAATGCTGATGGAGCTAAAGTATGGGCACGTTTAACTAAAAATAATGTTGGCAACTTTATTGCTATTGTTCTTGATGACTATGTTTACTCTGCACCACGTGTAAACGACGAAATTAAAGGCGGTCGTTCATCAATTTCTGGCGATTTTACTGTAAACGAAGCAAAAGACTTAGCTAACATTCTTAAATCAGGTAAATTACCTGCTCCTGCACGTATTATTCAGGAAGAAATTGTTGGTCCATCATTAGGTAAAGAAGCTATTAATGCAGGTTTAAATTCATTCTTGTTGGCATTTATACTTGTTATGGCTTATATGGTTTTCTGGTACACCAAACAAGCAGGTTTAGTTGCCGATTTGGCCCTTCTTGCAAACATGTTCTTTATTTTTGGTGTATTGGCTTCGCTTGGAGCAGCTCTAACATTACCCGGTATTGCCGGTATCGTGTTAACTCTGGGTATGGCCGTTGATGCGAACGTTATTATATATGAGCGTATCCGTGAAGAAATTACTGCCGGAAAAGGAATTAAAATTGCTGTAAAAGATGGATTTAAAAACTCATATTCTGCAATCCTTGATGGTAACATCACAACATTATTAACAGCTGTAATTCTTTACATATTTGGTACGGGTCCAATTAAAGGTTTTGCTACTACACTTATTATTGGTATAATATCATCATTATTCACTGCAATTTTCTTAACCCGTTTGATCTTTGAGTGGTACTTAGATCGCAACAAACCAATTTCGTTTGTTTCTAAAATTACCGATAAAGCATTTAAGAATATTCGCTTTAAATGGATTGATAACAGAAAATATGCTTATGTAATTTCTGCTGCAATTATTATTTTAAGTTTAGGTTCATTATTTACTCGGGGATTAAATATGGGCGTTGATTTTACAGGTGGTAGAACTTATGTTGTACGTTTCGATCAAACGGTAAGTACTCAAAATGTTGCAGGCTTGTTAAAAGATCAGTTTGGACAAGCACCTGAAGTGAAAACTTTTGGAGCCGACAATCAGGTTAAAATTACTACCAAATATCGTATAAGCGAAGATGATGTTGCTGTTGATGCTGATGTTGAATCAAAATTGTACGAAGGACTAAAACCTATCTTAGGTAATCAGATTACATTTGAAGATTTTAATACGAATCATAAAATGAGTTCTCAAAAAGTTGGGGCAACCATAGCAGATGATATTATTTATGCTTCACTTATCGTAATATTGCTTGCTTTTATTATGATGTTTATATACATCTTTATTCGTTTTAAAAACTGGTCATATGGTATGGGAGCTACCGTAGCATTAATTCATGATGTTACAATTACATTGGGTATTTTTTCATTGTGTTGGGGTAGATTGCCTTTCTCACTTGAAATTGATCAAGCATTTATTGCGGCAATATTAACTGTTGTGGGATACTCTGTTAACGATACGGTTATTGTATTCGACCGTATTCGTGAAAACATTGGCTTACATCCAAAACGAAGCAAACGTACTATTATGAATATGTCTATTAATGATACGTTGAGCCGTACATTCAATACATCGTTTACTACCCTTTTGGTATTAATTATAATTTTCCTTTTAGGTGGTGAAGTTATTCGTGGATTTGTATTCGCTCTTTTAATAGGTATTGCTGTAGGTACATACTCTTCAGTATTTGTTGCTTCTCCTCTTGTTTATAAAACAAGTTATAAGAAAAAAGACAACGAAAAAGGAATTGATAATGAAGATTAAATAATCATTTTTGAAATTATAAAGCCCCAGTTTTTTGGGGCTTTTTTTGTTTATAAATACACTGTATATTTGTTAAAAATGAATTCATATGAGCACCTTACTTTTCATTAGCGGTTCTGAATTGTTTATTGTTTTTTTTGCCATTTTATTGCTTTTTGGTGCCGATAAAATCCCGGAAATTGCCCGAACTCTTGGTAAAGGAATGAAGGAATTTAAAAAAGCTACCGATGAAATCAAGAAAGAAATGAATAGTCAAGGAAGCGATTTAAAGAAAGATTTGAAAGATATAAAAAAGGATATCGATAAAACAAAGAACGACATATTAGGTTAGGGATAACATTGTTTTAAGTCTTAAGGACTTGAATATAAATAACCATCGGTTTTTACCGATGGGCTAAAAAGAAAAGCATTACAACCCTGAAATGGGTTGAATAAAATCAGAATAGATATGAGTACTTATACACAAATACTATATCAGCTTGTGTTTTCAACATATAAAAGAGAAAGAACTCTTACAAAAGAGAACAGAAATGAATTATTTCAATATGTAAATGGGATATTGAAAAATAAAAAGTGTCATTTATATTGGCTTAATGAGGTCGAAGATCATATTCATATTGTTACACACATTCATACAACTATTGCTCCAGCAAATCTAGTTAAAGATATAAAACTTGCCACGTCATCATTTATTGCTGATAATAAGTTATTTGCAAATTTTAACGGTTGGCAAAATGGTTATGGTGCTTTTACTTATTCTATCAATGAAAAAGAAAGATTAATCGAATATGTTAAAAATCAAGAAGAACATCATAAAATAAAAACTTTTAAAGATGAGTATATTCAGCTATTGAAAGAAAATGGCGTGGAGTTTGATGAAAAGTATTTTTTATAAATATATTCAACCCTTATCAGGGTTGTACCTAAATAAATTTTTATTTCTACGCATTTCATACGTAGTTAATAATATCCAAGCCCTTTGGGCTTAAATTTAAAATTATAAAAAGGAAACTTTATTTTTAATAAATTTTTAGACTAAAACAACGAAAATGATTATTGCACAAAATATTACCAAATTCTATGGCGAATTACAAGTATTAAAAGGGATCGATCTTAATATTGGTAAAGGAGAAATTATCTCAATTGTTGGTCCGAGTGGAGCAGGAAAAACAACTTTTCTCCAGATTTTAGGAACTCTTAGTCGCCCTGATTCAGGAAATATTCTTTTTGAAAATAGCGAAGTAAATAAGTTTAAGGATAAACAACTGGCAGCATTCCGGAATAAAAATATTGGATTTGTTTTTCAGTTTCATCATTTGCTTCCCGAATTCACTGCGCTCGAAAATGTATGTATCCCTGCTTTTATTGCACAAACAAATAAAGAAGAAGCAGAAAATAAGGCAAGAGAGATTATGGGATTTTTAAACCTGAGTCATCGAATCGATCATAAACCCAAAGAAATGTCGGGTGGTGAACAACAACGTGTTGCAGTTGCCAGGGCATTAATCAATAATCCTGCGGTAATTTTTGCCGATGAGCCTTCAGGAAACCTGGATTCTCAAAATAAAAAGGAATTACACGAACTGTTTTTTTCTATTCGTAAGAAATACAACTCATCATTTGTTATCGTTACTCACGACGAAGGTCTTGCAGATATGGCCGACCGTAAACTTTTAATGAAAGATGGTAAATTTATTCAATGAGTCTATTAAATCCAGATTTTAACCAGCTTAAATTAAAAGAGTTTCTTGACGAGAAATACGAGAGATACAATCATCCCGATTTTATTCAGAGTGATCCGATTCAAATTCCTCATTTATTTATTGAGCCATTCGATATTGAAATATCGGCTTTCTTAACTGCTAACATTGCATGGGGGCAACGTGTAACCATTATCAAAAACTCACATCGACTAATTGCATTAATGGACAATGCTCCGTACGATTTTATTATGAATGCCGAAAAAGAAGACTTAAAGAGATTTGAATACTTTGTTCACAGAACATTTAATGGAACAGACTGTGTGTTTTTTATTAAATCACTGCAAAATATCTATAAAAAGCATGGTGGATTAGGAGTATTGTTTCAACGTAGCTATTTACAGAATAAAGAAATAAAAGAAATATTGATTAATGTAAGAAAAGTTTTTTTTGAGATAAGTCACCAACAAAGAACAGAAAAGCATTTTTCAAATGTTATAAAAGGAGCATCTGCAAAGAGATTGAATATGTTTCTGCGGTGGATGGTCCGTAACGATAATCGTGGTGTTGATTTTGGATTATGGAATAAAATTCCGATGTCTGCATTATATTTGCCATTGGATGTTCATAGCGGGAATGTTGCACGTAAATTAGGCTTATTAACACGTAAACAAAACGATTGGCAAGCTGTTGAAGAAGTAACATCAAACCTGAGATTATTGGATGCAAATGATCCGGTAAAGTACGATTTTGCATTG
This sequence comes from Bacteroidetes bacterium GWA2_31_9b, assembly GCA_001769005.1. Lineage (GTDB taxonomy): Bacteria > Bacteroidota > Bacteroidia > Bacteroidales > UBA12077 > UBA12077. The sequence goes on from MENE01000105.1 coordinate 13,121, forward strand.
TTTGGATTAGGAGTTTTTGAAAATTTTTAATTATGCCCAATAACTATTTTAAGTTTAAACAATTTACGATTCATCAGGATAAATGTGCCATGAAAGTGGGTACCGATGGTGTATTGCTTGGTGCATGGGTGAAGTGTGATGAAGCAGCAACGGTTTTAGATATAGGTACAGGAACCGGACTTATAGCACTTATGATTGCACAGAGATCAAATGCATTAATCGATGCAATTGAAATTGATGCCGATGCTTGTGTTCAGGCAAAAGAAAATATTGATAAATCACCATGGAAAAATAGAATAAACATAATAAATCAACCTTTTCAGGATTATGCAAATGATACAGATAAAAAGTACGATTTAATTGTTTCCAATCCACCTTATTTCCAGAACTCGTTAAATGCTCCCGATGAACAGCGTTCAAAAGCAAGGCATAACAAAGAATTGGAATTAATAGAGATTATTTCAGGTGCTTCCAAATTGCTAAGTGATAATGGTACATTGAGTATTATTCTTCCATACATCGAAGGTGTTTTGTTTATTGCAAATGCAGCAGAAAATGGATTGTATTGTGTTCGTCAAACCAATGTGTTACCAAAACCCAAAGCTGCAACCAAACGTTTATTACTCGAATTTCAAAAAACAAAAAAAACTGTTATTAATCAGGATTTGGTCATTGAGTCAGGAAACCGTCACGAATATTCAGATAGCTACAAAGATTTGACAAGGGATTTTTATCTATTCTTATAAAAAAAACCGCCAAAACAAATTTCATTGTGCTTTGACGGTTTTAATATTTTAAGGAATGGTTAATCCAAATCTTGTTCTTCTTCAATAAAATTAATTCCGAATTCTTTTAATTCTTCAAGAACAGGCAAATAAACATCTTTCATAATAGGAACAACAACTCCTCGTTTGGTTATAACTCCTGTAAGTAAGAGTTTGGTTGCAATTGCCATTGGAATGCCTACAGTTATAGACATTGCAGTATGAACCGTATCTTGTCCTTTAACAATTAAAGATGATGTTACTCGTTTTGTTTTTCCTTTCAGTTTATAAATAAACTCATGTTGCATTACGATTAAATCTTTATCTTCTGGTCCAAGAGCCCATTTTTCTTCAAGAAGTTTTTGTAAAATCTGAGCAGGTGTTGCATTTGGTAAACCTATTTTGCGTTTTTCAAAAATCCCTAGCCATTCCAGGCGTTTCATGGTTTCAGATTTCAAATCAATACCAACATATTTAACTAGTTTTTGCTCAACAGTATCTTTTTCGTCAAATGGAAGAAAGCTATTGATAAAATCTCTGTATGTCATATTTTCAGAGTTTTCAACAACATAGGTATCTTCAGTTGCACCAAGCTGAACAAATACATTCCATCCTTCACAATATCCGGGACGACGTAATGTACCACGTAATAATGTTTGTATATTTTGTAACCCGTACACTTCACGGTAACTCAATGAATCACGGTTTGGATACATTTCAAATTTACCGAGATCGAGTACCGACATTGTTTCCGGACGGGTAAATAATTTATGATAAGGAATAAACTTAAGTTGACCATGATCGATATATTGTGCTGTAGCTTGACCTGCAACTACTACGTTTCTTGGATTCCATGTAAATTTGTAGTTCCATGGATTGTTGTCGTATTCAGGTGCAACTAAACCTCCTGTACTCGATTTAAATGAAATCAATTCGCCACCTTTTGCTTTTATTTCGTCAATTACTTTCATTGCCGACATATGGTCAATTCCCGGGTCTACACCAATTTCGTTTAATAACAATATATTCTTTGCAATAGCTTGATCGTGCATTGCTTTTATCTCTTTCGAAACATACGATGCAGTAACCATATGTTTTCCAAACTCAACACATTTCTCAGCTGCAAGGTAATGGAATCGTGCAGGTAACATAGAAATTACAACATCAGCTTTTTGAATCTCCTCATGACGTTGTTTTTCATTGAAAATGTCAAATTCGAAGGCTTCACCATTTTTATGATTTGCAATTTTTTGTTTTGCTACATCTAAAGAGATATCACCAACCCTAATTTTCCAATTGTATTGTTCAGAATGATCCAGCAAGTACTTAATCATACTTGATGAAGATAATCCTGCTCCTAGAACTAATATCTTTTTCATATCAATAAGTTTAATTTATTTCGATGTGCTAATGTATAATTATTTTTTTCCAAGAAAAATGGTTTTTAGCATACTTTTAAAATATTTATTCGCTTGTTAAAAAAACAAAACGGATTCATTTTAATTAATGATGGATTAATTCTATTTTTGTTGATATTGAGAAATTAACTAATGATGCAGGAATCTACAGTAGAGCAGAAATACGCCGAAACACCATTGATGAAACAATATTATGAGATCAAGAGAAAACATCCTGATGCCATATTGTTGTTTCGCGTTGGGGATTTTTACGAAACTTTTGGTGAAGATGCTATAAAAGCTTCTGAGATTCTTGGTATTACATTAACCCGTAGGGCAAATGGTTCGAAAACATTTGTTGAACTTGCCGGTGTTCCTTATCATGCCATTGATACTTACTTGCCAAAATTAGTCAGGGCCGGCCAACGGGTTGCCATTTGTGAACAACTCGAAGATCCTAAAAAAACCAAAAATATTGTTAAGCGTGGCGTTACAGAGCTTGTAACTCCAGGTGTTTCGTTAAACGATAATGTACTCGAACATCGCGAAAATAATTTTCTTGCTTCGGTTTATCTCGATAAAAATATTGGAGGTGTTGCTTTTCTCGATATTTCTACCGGCGAATTTTTTGCTGCAGAAGGAAGTTATGAATATATCGATAAACTGTTAAATAGTTTCCGGCCTAAAGAAGTTTTG
>MENE01000105.1:16033-20960 GCA_001769005.1 Bacteroidetes bacterium GWA2_31_9b
GTACAAACTTGATGAATGGGTTTTTACCGAAGAAAATGCAACAGATAAGCTGCTGAAAAAATTCCAAACATCAACATTGAAAGGTTTTGGTGTTCATAATCTTAGTTTTGCCATTATTGCTGCAGGCTCCATTTTACAATATCTCGAGTTAACACATCACGAAAAAACTCAACACATATCATCACTTTCCAGAATTGAAGAGGAGCATTATGTTTGGCTCGATAAATTTACGATTCGCAATCTTGAATTGTTTTATTCCATAAACGAAGGAGCAAAAACCTTAATCGATATCATCGACCGTACTTTATCACCAATGGGTGCAAGAATGCTTAAGCGTTGGGTTGCTCTTCCGCTTAAAGAAGAAAAACCAATAAAAGAAAGACACGATGTTGTTGAATACTTTTTGAAAAATCAGGATTTTAAAGATTTAATTACCGAACATGTAAAAAATATAGGGGATTTAGAACGAATAATCTCTAAAGTAGCTACAGGAAGAGTTAATCCGCGCGAAGTGGTTCAGTTAAAAATTGCTTTAACAGCCATTCAGCCCATAAAACAAGCCTGTCTGGAATCAGGAAATGCTGCATTAATAAAAATTGGCGATCAGTTAAATCCTTGCTCTGCTATACGCGATAGAATTGAAAAAGAACTATTACCTGATTCAGCAGTATTGTTGAGTAAAGGAAATTACATTGCAAATGGTGTATCAGCCGATCTTGATGAATACAGAAAATTGGCTTATTCAGGAAAAGATTTTCTGGCTCAGATTCAGCAACGCGAAATAGAAAGAACAGGAATTACATCATTAAAAATCAGTTTTAATAATGTTTTTGGTTATTATATTGAAGTGCGCAATACACACAAAGATAAAGTACCTACCGACTGGATTCGAAAACAAACGCTGGTAAGTGCTGAACGATACATTACCGAAGAGCTTAAAGTGTATGAAACTAAAATTCTTGGAGCAGAAGAAAAAGCTCTTGAGTTGGAAAATCAACTGTTTATCGACTTGGTTGCTAGTCTTGCCGATTATATTCCTGCCATACAGTTAAATGCATCGTTAATTGCAAGGCTTGATTGTTTATTGTCTTTTGCAATTGTTGCTCAAACAAATAATTATAATCGTCCGGAAATAAATAATACCGATGTAATTGATATCAGAGAAGGAAGACATCCTGTAATTGAGAAAATGTTACCTATTGACGAACCTTATATTGCTAATGATATTTTACTCGATAATGATCAGCAGCAACTCATAATGATTACAGGGCCAAATATGTCTGGTAAATCGGCTTTGCTTCGTCAAACAGCGTTAATTGTATTGTTAGCTCAGATTGGGAGCTATGTTCCTGCAGCATCAGCTAAAATTGGACTGGTTGATAAAATATTTACACGCGTTGGAGCATCAGATAATATCTCATTGGGCGAATCTACCTTTATGGTTGAAATGCACGAGGCTGCAAGTATACTTAATAATTTATCGCATCGAAGTTTAATATTATTAGATGAGATTGGTCGTGGAACAAGTACTTATGATGGAATTTCTATTGCCTGGGCAATGGCTGAATATATTCATGAACATCCAACTGCAAAAGCAAAAACTCTTTTTGCCACACATTACCACGAATTGAACGAAATGGAGAAATCGTTTGATCGTATAAAAAATTACAATGTTTCAATCAAAGAACTCGATAATAAAGTAATTTTTCTTCGAAAACTAAAAAGAGGTGGGAGTGAGCATAGTTTTGGTATTCATGTGGCACAAATGGCAGGAATGCCAAAAAGTGTAGTAAATCGTGCAAACGAAATACTAAAAGACCTTGAAAAATCGGATCAGAAAGATTCACTTGCAAAACCGGTTGGGGAAATTGCACATCATCGTGAAGGGTATCAAACAACTATATTTCAGTTAGATGACCCCGTATTAAAGCAAATACGTGATGAGATTAAGAAACTTGATATAAATAATCTTACACCTGTTGAGGCATTGAATAAACTGAATGATATTAAGCGACATATAGGATTGTAGCAAAAAAATCAAAAAATAAAGTACATTTTTTGAATATTATTTTTTGTGGAACAGAAATTTTAGATATATTTGCAGACGCAAAATGCGAGAATAGCTCAGTTGGTAGAGCACGACCTTGCCAAGGTCGGGGTCGCGAGTTCGAGTCTCGTTTCTCGCTCTTTTTTATTACTAATGTTTAGGTAGATGTCCTGATAACGATTGGGATAGTAAACAAGAAAGTAGATTTAAAAAAACCAAATGCCCAGGTGGTGGAATTGGTAGACACGCAGGACTTAAAATCCTGTGACCATTATGGTCGTGCGGGTTCAAGTCCCGCCCCGGGTACAAAAGCCGATGAGCAATCATCGGCTTTTTGTTTTATAATAGAAGTATAAATTTTGGATCATCTAATTATAGGATCACTTTATTCATTCGCAATTTTCCACACATTTAAAAATGTAAGTTTTATAATATCTACCATTTTATTCCAGTTAATATCATCGGTTTCGTCGGTAGGAGTGTGGTAATCGCTGGGAATTGCTAGTTAATATAATTATTCCCAGAGCTCCTTCTTTTTTAGCTTTTTCAAATTTCTTGCGTTCCATAGTATAATCATTTCCATTTTCTGATGAAAATTTCTTATACCCTTCGGAGTCTTTATCTTTATATCCTGGGAATTCTGACAAAATAATAACAATTTTATTTTTGATATCAACACCTTTAAAATCATCGTATCCGCTTTTCTCATCAGTAAATCCATAACCTACAAAAACAACTTGAGCTGTAAAACTGATATTGTTGGGGAAAGATGATACAGAATAATCAACATTATCCTGAAAAGTAAGTTCTGAATTATTTGTAATCAGGCTTATCTGCGAACTACTTTCAATGTATTTAACCATTACTATATTCTGATAGTACGATGTAAGTTCTTCAGGTTTTAACCCACTTCTACGTTGATCTCTTGTTAATTTTGTAAATCCCTTATCGCCTGCAGGTGCAATACCCATAAATTGGAGCATACTGGCTAAATAATCGGCAGCCATAAACTCACCTTTCTCGCCTGTAGCTCTGCCTTCCATCCAGTCTGTGATAAAAATTCAAGCTGTGCTTGAACAGATTCTTTATTTATTGCATCAAGCCCCTTTTGAATGGCTTCATTCTGACCGAAAATTGAATTTGAGATAAGTATAAATGTTAAAAACAATGAAAGCGATTGAGCCAATGGTCTCATAGTTCAAATTTTAGGTTTTGACTTTTTGACTTTAGCAATATTAAAAAGTTTAATATGAATTGATATCCTAATTTTGCTCAATTGAAAGTTTTGAATTTATAAAACAACAGAATAAGCTTGTTTAACATAGTAATATGGATTAATTTATTAAATTTAAAAGTGCTTGAAATTCAAGAATTAAGATTGGGTTTTATTTAATTTTTTATCATTTTGCATTTTTTGGATATCATAGATATTACAAATTATTGATTCTAATAATTTGAAATACTAAATACATTGCAATTTTAATTTTTTTTACTTAAAACGAATTTTAATGAAGCAATTAAATGTAATAATTACTGGGACAGGTAGTTATATCCCTACACAAAAAATTGAAAATATTCAATTTATTAAAAGCGATTTTTTCGAGAAAGATAATACACGAATAGAAAGTTCTGGAGAAGAAATCGTAAATAAATTCAAAGATATCACGGGTATTTCTGAACGCAGATGGGTAACAGAAGAACAGAGTAATTCAGATATTGCTACTATTGCTGCTGAGGAGGCAATTAAAAGTGCCAAAATAGATAGAGAAACAATAGATCAAATAATTATTGCACATAATTTTGGAGATGTACTTAAAGATACAATACAAACCGATCTCCTTCCATGTATTGGAGCAAGAGTAAAGCATTTGCTTGGCATTAAAAATCCGCAATGTGTTGCTTATGATATTATTTTTGGTTGCCCCGGATGGGTTCAAGGAGTTATTCAAGCCGATTCATTTATTCGTTCAGGTTTGGCAAAGCGTTGCCTTGTAATTGGTAGTGAAACTCTATCAAGAGTGGTTGATAAATATGATCGCGATACTATGATTTTTTCTGATGGAGCAGGTGCTGCAATTGTTGAAGGTGTTATGGAAGATAAAAAACGAGGAGTGTTATCTTCTGCAACAGTTACAAATACAACTGAAGAAGCATATTATTTGTACCTTGGTAAATCGAATGCACCAGAAAGCAATCCTGATATTCGCTATATAAAAATGCATGGACGAAAGATTTATGAATATTCACTGAATAATGTTCCTCAGGCAATGAAAGTTGCTTTAGATAAATCCGGAATCCCGATTGAAGATGTTAAAAAAATCTTGCTGCACCAGGCAAATGAAAAAATGGACGAGGCCATTGTACAACGATTTTTCCGATTATTCAGAATTAAAGCCGAAATCCCAGTTGTTATGCCCATGAATATTCATGAACTTGGAAATAGTTCTGTAGCAACTGTTCCAACATTATATGATATGATCTTAAAAGGGAAACTAAGCAATCACAAGATTAACCCAGGAGATATTCTGCTTTTTGCTTCTGTAGGTGCCGGAATGAATATTAATGCAATAGTTTATAAGCAATAAAAATTAGTTGTTATAATTTCGTTCAATATTATTATTGAGGATTCTCATGCCAGACCAACGCTGCAGCTCCTAATATGGCTGCATCATTTTCGGGTAAAGATGAAGGCTTAATCTCTACTTTGTTTTTATAAATTTTAAGCAGATAATCTTCCATGTAAGTTTTAGTAGGTTTAAAAATAAGGTCTCCGGCATTGGCTAATCCACCAAATAAGAAAATAGCTTCGGGACTGGTTATTGCTACTGTATTTGCAAGCATTAACCCTAGTACTTTGGCTGTATAATCAAATGCTTTGAT
>MENE01000105.1:21077-22907 GCA_001769005.1 Bacteroidetes bacterium GWA2_31_9b
TTTTACAATACCGGTAGCCGATGCATACGTCTCAAGGCAACCATGGCGACCACATCCACACAAACGTCCGTTTGGATCAACTATTGCATGACCCAGTTCACCTGCAAATCCATCATGCCCTAAAATTAGCTGACCATTGGCAAAAAACCCACTACCTAAACCTGTCCCCAGCGTAACCATAAAAAAATCGCGCATGTTTTTTGCTCCGCCATAAATTTTCTCTCCCATAGCTGCTGCATTGGCATCGTTTGTTAAATAAGTTGGTACGCAAATTTTTTCGTGTAATAAATCGGCTAGTGGAATTATCCCTTTCCATTTTAAGTTGGGTGCAAACTCAATCGTTCCCTTGTAATAATTACCATTTGGTGCTCCGATACCCACTCCAATCAATTTAAAATCTTCTCTGTTTAATCCTTTTAATGAATGATTTATACGAGTCGATAAATAATCAACAAAACTATTAACTTCTTCAAATTCTTTTATCGGGAACGATTCTTTCAGTTTAACCAACCCATCCTCGGTTACTAATCCGTACGAAACGTTTGTTCCTCCTATATCTATTCCTATGGCTAATCGTTGCATGGCAATGTATTTTATATAATTTCAAATTTGTAAAATAATAATTTATTGTAATGTACTCTTAGGAATATATCCTTTCCAGCCATAATACATCAGATAAATATAGCAGAAAACAGGCACGAAAAATGCATAATGGTAACCGTTTAACGAATCTGCTACTGCTCCTTGTAAAACAGGAATTATTGCCCCGCCTAAAATCATCATTACGAGTAATGACGAACCTTGAGCAGTGTCTTTACCTAAATCTTTTATTGCCAGTGTAAAAATGTTTGACCACATAATGGAGTTAAATAGTCCGATTCCAATTATTGTCCACAATGCAACTGCTCCATTGGTTAACAAAGTTGTAGTTAATAAACCGATAACAATGAATGCAAATATCGCCAGTGTTCTTCCCGGTAATGATTTTCCAATTATAAATCCAATATAGTTTAATACCAGAAAAATTAGAAATGGTGTAATTCTGCTAAACTCAAACTGTGAGCCACTTTCGATATAAATAATTCCATAGATCAAGAAAAAAGTAAGAATTGATGTTGCCAGCATAAGCATGTATTTTTTCAGTTTCTGGATTCCACTTAACGATATTGCACCCAAAAACCTGCCTATCATAGCACCACCCCAATAAAATGCAAGGAAATTTTTTGCTTCCATTTCAGGATATTTTAAAAGTTCTCCTGCATAATTTATAAATGAACTACCAATACTTACTTCTGCACCAACATACATGAAAATAGCAATTCCCCCCAGAACAAGATGTCTGTGTTGCAATGCTCCTGCGCCTCTATTTCCATTTGAAGAGCTTGTAAATTGTGGAAGATGAGTAAATCTGATTAATACTGCAAGAGCAAGAAAAATTCCGGCAAAAATCAAATAGGGTAACTGAACTCCTAGTGCTGATAATGGTTCTCCATTATCGGTTAAAACGGGCATTCCATTCTGATTTATTAATGGGGTACCCATTTTTGCAAAATAATGGAATACAAGATAACCCCCAATAATAGGAGCAATGGTTGTTCCCAGTGAGTTAAAAGCTTGCGAAAGATTTAATCTGCTCGAAGCCGTTTCGGGAGGACCTAATAACGCAACGTAAGGATTGGCTGCAATTTGCAATAAGGTAAACCCAAGTGCTAAAATAAATAGTGCCGTAAGAAATAACCCGAAAATTTGAAGTTCTGCTGCAGGATAAAATAATAAACAGGCAAATGCCGAAATTGCTAATCCCCAAATAATACCATTTTTATATCCAAT
>MENE01000106.1:0-10821 GCA_001769005.1 Bacteroidetes bacterium GWA2_31_9b
TATTTATTTTTGTAGATGCTATTGTAGATGCAATACTTTCACCAACTTCTTCAACAAATTTAATAATATGGGGTTCGAAACTATCAAATCCTGCCAATTCAACAACTCCGAAAATTTCATCATTAACTTTTAAAGGCACAATAAGTAATGCATTAGGAACTGCCTGACCCAAACCTGAAGTTATAGTAATATAATCTTTTGGTAAATCGGTCATGTAAACAGTTTTTTGTTCTTTAATACATCTGCCAATTAAACCAACACCAATCTCAACTCTCTTCTCAAGATGTTTTCTTCTTTCATATGCGTAACAAGCAATAAGTTCTATGAACTTATCATTTTTGTCATCATCGTTTAGAACAAAGATACCACCTTGGTTAGCGTTAACATATTTAACAAGGTTACTAATAATATGATAAGAGAATTCTTTCATATCATCCGTATTTTGCCTCAATATTTCAGCAAATTTTGCCATTCCTTGGGTAGCCCAGTTCTGTTTCTGATCTTCGAGTTTGCGAATTTCTTCTTGTTCTTTAGCAAGTTTAAGACTTTTACGCATTTCAATTAATGAATTCCCTAAAACATCGTGTTCACTTAATAGCTCAAATTCCTGATCGAGATTGCCTTTCCCAATTTCCTGAGCAAATCTGGCCGTTTTATTTAATCCATCAATTAATGTATTTACAGATTTACCCATTTCACCTAATTCATCATCAGTAGTTATTTGAATTTTTTTAGATTCATCAATTTCGCCTTTTGCTAAATCGCTTAGTATTGAAGTTGTTTTTGTTACAGGACTGGCAATGTTATGAGCAATTAACCAAATTACTAATGCCGTAATAATTAGCCCAATTAATCCAACAAATATTGATTTTCGTAAGGTTGCTTTTTCGTCTGCCATAATAACATCAACGGGTACTGCAAATCCAAAAGACCAGGGTTTATTGGTTTTTCCAATAAAAATTGGTGCATAATTAATCCAATATTCAATTCCATTATCACCTTTTCTTGAATTTGAGAATTCTTCGCCAGTTTTAATTTTTTGAAGTATATCTGATTTATCTCCTTCAACTTCGTTTATAAATTTTCCAACTAGTTCTTCATTGTTATGTGCTATAATCTGACCATTATTTGAAATTAAAAATGCATAACTTCCTTTTATAGGGTGAATGGTTACAATAAGATCCTGAAATCGTTGCAATGCAAGATCAAATCCTGCAACACCAATAGATGCACCATTTTCTACCATAGGAACAACAACACTTGTTTCTAAAATTTCATCTTCACCTTCTTTATATCTAAAATAGTATGGATCCATAACTGACTCAACTTTTCCTTCAAGTTGTTTGTAATATTCTCCTTTTGTAAAACCTGGTATAGTATCAATTATTTCGACTTTTGATAATATCTGACCGCCCATTCTATAATAGGTTAATCTTAACCTACCATCTTCTTTTTTATAATTAGGTTTTATTGCTTTTAATTGCCAGTTAAACCAAGTTGAAAGTAAATTTGGATTTTGCTCTAATACATTCTTTATCATGAGCATATAAGTTTCAGTATGGTTTTTATAACCTACATTTTTATATCCCAATGCAATATTCGACATTGCACGAGCCATATCAATATCTACATTTAAATCTGCTTTTGTATAATTTGCATATTCACGGGTATATGTGCTACTTAATTCTTTAGCATTTTTTAATGCAATACTGTTAAGCTTAATACTTACATATCCTAAGGCTAGTGCATATATTATAGTAGTTGCTGTTAATATATAAATTAACATTTTACTTTTGAGATTCATCTTAACTTTCATCCGTTGAATATTTTGAAGTTAGGTAAATAGGAACAAAATCATGTGAAATTTATTAAAAATCCGCATAAATTCACGTACACAATGTATAAAAAATTAATCATTATTAAAACTTTTATTCTATTGAGAATTATTTAACATAAATTTAATTAATTATCAGCTACTTATACATAATTTGTAATCAACAGAATCTTTGTTAATTGTAAAAGTCTTGTTTTAGAACAAATACTTTATTTATTTTGTTATTTGTAATTAACTTTTAAATACGATTTTATGAAACTATTAGAAGGTAAAACAGCTTTGGTAACAGGAGCTGCAAGAGGTATAGGCAAATCAATAGCTATTAAACTTGCTGAACAAGGTGCAAATATTGCTTTTACTGATTTACAGTACAATGATGCAGCTAAAGAAGTTGAAAAGCAAATTCAATCTATGGGTGTTAAAGCAAAAGCTTATGCATCGGATGCCAGTAAATTTGAAGAAACTCAAACCTTAGTTGATGAAATACAAAAAGATTTTGGCACAATTGATATTTTAGTTAATAATGCCGGCATTACTCAGGATACATTACTCATGAGAATGACTGAACAACAGTGGGATACTGTTATATCTGTAAATTTAAAATCTGTTTTTAACTTTACAAAAGCTGTTCAGAAATACATGCTTAAGCAAAAGTATGGTTCAATAATTAATATGAGCTCAGTTGTTGGTGTTAGTGGTAACGCAGGACAATCGAACTACTCAGCTTCTAAGGCTGGAATTATTGGTTTTACAAAATCCATTGCTAAAGAACTTGGTTCAAGAAACATACGTTGTAATGCAATAGCACCAGGGTTTATAATCACTGAAATGACTGCAAAATTACCTGAAGATGTTCGTAAATCGTGGGAACAGCAAATTCCATTACGTAGAGGAGGAACACCTGAAGATGTTGCAAATGTTACATTGTTTTTAGCTTCCGATTTATCAGCATATGTTAGCGGACAAGTAATAAATGTTTGTGGAGCAATGAATACTTAATTCATTTATACTTTATTTTAGCACCTGATTTTTAATTAAATTCAGGTGCTTTTTATTTAAAATTGGTACTCTTTTTGTTAAAAATGAGCCTGTGTATTATTAATTTTTAATTTACTTTTACGAATTATTTATTCTGCATTTATATGAAAATTAAATCAATTTCGGGCTATTTAATAGTTATTATAGCTTTGTTTTCAGGGTGTAAATCAATTTCAAGTTTTCAGATTGAAACTATAAATCCTGCTCAAATCAATATTCCGGGATCATTCAATAAAATCGTATTAATTAATCTTGAAAACGATTTTAATGATGATAATGTAATTGATACATCTCTTTATAAAATCGTAACAAATGAATTGTCTATTGGATTTATTGATGGCTCAAAACAAACACCAAATATAGATTCGACAAATCTCATTTTCTATAAGCAGTTAGTCGATAAAAATCTTGTTTACAAATACGATACGATTAATTGGAAGTATTTTGATGATCTAAATGATTCTTATGGAACCGATATTGCTATTGTAATTGATTCAATTTTATTAAAACTAGATTCTGGAGAACAAAAGAATGTATACACGTATCCCGAAGAATACTATATCTATAGAGAATTTGAAGTTCAGGTTTTTTGGAGTGTGTTTGATATTATCGAAAGAAAACTTTTAGATAAATATATATATTCTGATACATTGATATGGGATGCATCGGGAACAAGTATTGAAGAGCTAAGAAGAGAATTTCCTTCTGTAATTCAATCTGTTAAAGAAGTTTGTTATTTTTCAGCCCTGGATTATTCAAATCGCATATTTCCAAAATGGGAAGTTGAAACAAGATATTATTTTTTTAGTGGAAATAATGATATGTTAAAAGCTGCAGAATTGGTTCAAAAAGACGATTGGAAGGGAGCATCTCTAATATGGGTTAAATATGTTTCAGATATTGATACGGAGATTGCAAGTAGGGCATGTTTTAATCTCGCTGTTGCAAGTGAAATAAAAGGAAATTTTAATGATGCCATTTTTTGGGCTCAACAATCTTATAAGAACAAAGAGAAACCTCGTACTCGATATTATATTCTACAACTTAAAAATCGAAAGTACGAACTCGAAAAAATTAACAAACAGTTGTAACTATCTTAATAATAATCAGCATGTCTAATATACTATTTTATGTAATTGTTGGAATTTTAATTTTTGACTTTATTCTTGAACAGTTTTTAGATTACCTGAATGCTACAAAAAGAAATTCACCATTACCTGAAATAGTAAAAAACATTTTTCCTGAGGATAAATACCAAAAATCAAAAGAATATGATAAAGCGAATTACAAATTCTCAATAATCAATAGTAGTTTCGATTTCTTATTGGTATTGTCATTCTTATATATATCAGGATTTGCAATAGTAGACCAATTTGCCCGCATTTATTCCTCTAACCCAATTGTAATAGCACTTATATTCTTTGGTATTATACTTTTAGTTTCTGATATTATTCATATTCCTTTTTCAATATACGATACATTCGTAATTGAAGAAAAATTTGGTTTTAATAAAACTACTCCTAAAACCTTTATTTTTGATAAGATAAAAGGATGGGCAATAATGATTCTTATTGGAGGATTATTGTTGTCAGTTATTGTATGGTTTTATTATTATTCAGGAACTTATTTCTGGGTTTTTGCATGGATTTTATCTGTTGCTTTTATGTTGTTTATGCTCATGTTTTATACATCTATTTTTGTTCCTCTATTTAACAAACTTAAGCCATTAGAAGAAGGGGAGTTAAAAAATGCAATTCAGGAATTTTGCAATAAAGTTGATTTTAAACTTAAGGATGTATATATAATTGATGGTTCAAAAAGAAGCTCAAAGGCAAATGCTTTTTTTAGTGGAATAGGTAAAAAGAAAAAAATTGTTCTTTATGATACCTTAATTGAGAAATTAAGTATTGAGGAGATTGTAGCTGTTCTTGCTCACGAAATTGGACATTACAAGAAAAAACACACACTAATGTCTTTTATAAATTCCATAATTCAAACAGGAGTAACACTATTTATTTTATCACTTTTTGTGGGTAATCCTGATTTTTCAAAAGCACTAGGGTCTGAAATTTATGGATTTCATCTCGGCTTGATAACTTTTGGCTTTTTATATAGTCCAATTTCAACTGTTATAGGATTATTTTCAAACATGCTTTCACGCTACAATGAGTATGCAGCAGATAATTATGTTGCAATTTATTATAAAGGAGAGCATTTAATAAATGCATTAATTAAGTTATCGGCAAACAATCTTTCAAACTTAACACCACATCCATTGTATGTGTTTTTTAATTATTCACACCCAACATTACTTCAACGAATAACGAATATCAATAGAATTAAATAACTCTTACTATGAATGCCGAAATTATTACCATTGGTGATGAAATTTTAATAGGACAGATTGTTGATACAAATTCTGTTTGGATAGCAAACGAATTGAATTCTATAGGAATTAATGTAATTAGAAAGTCTTCTGTATCAGATAGTAAAAGCGAAATAATTAAAGCTATTGATTATGCAAAAAATAGTGCCGATATTATTCTTTTAACGGGAGGCTTGGGACCTACAAATGATGATTGTACAAAAGATGCTTTAGCTGATTATTACAAAGTTGAATTAATTGAAAACAGTGATGTTCTTAACCATATATCTGAATTAATTAATAAAAGATCGGGTTTCTTGAACCAACGAAATATAAATCAGGCTAAAGTACCTTCAAATTGTAAAGTAATTCAGAATAGCGTAGGAACAGCTCCGGGAATGTGGTTTAACGATGGAGATAAAACGATTATTTCGATGCCGGGAGTTCCATTTGAAATGAAGGAGATGATGAGCAAATTCATTTTGCCGGAACTAAAGAAAGCGAATACAAACGACTATATTATTCATAAACTTGTTTTAACACAGGGCCTCCCGGAATCTAAACTTGCTGAAACTATTGAATCCTGGGAGAATAATCTGCCTGAAGAAATAAAATTAGCCTATCTTCCATCGCCGGGGATAATTAAATTAAGGCTTTCGGCAAGAGGAACGAACCAGAAATATTTACAAACTCAAATAAGCAAACAAATAAATCTGCTACAGGAAATCATTCCTGATTATATATGTGGATACGATTCGGAGCAATTGGAAGATGTAATAGCAAAGCTTTTATTAACTAAAGGAATTACACTATCAATTGCCGAAAGTTGTACAGGAGGGTATATTTCGCATTTAATAACAAGTATTTCTGGAAGCTCTGCTTATTTTAAAGGAAGTATAATTGCCTATTCAAACGAAATTAAAGAAAATATTTTAAACATAAGTAAAAGTAATTTAGAAGCTTACGGCGCTGTTAGCAAACAAGTAGTTGAAGAAATGGCAATCCATGTGAGGGAATTATTCGATACCGATTTTTCAATTGCTACATCGGGTATTGCCGGACCGACCGGAGGGTCACAAGAAAAACCTGTTGGCACCATTTGGATTGCAATTGCAGACAAAAATGGTGTTATATCTTTAAAATACGTGTTTGGTGATGACAGGTTAAGGAACATCCAAAGAGCCTCATTAACAGCACTTAATATGTTGCAAAAAAGAGTAAATGGTAAAAAAATGTAATTTTCTTTAAAAATAGTTGTCAATAAATTTGATATTTAGAATAAAAAGTGCGTTTTTTGCAATCTTATTTGAAATGAGATAAAATCGATACAAAATGTCACGAATCTGTCAAATTACAGGAAAAAAAGTATTAGTAGGAAACAGTGTTTCTCACTCTAAAAGAAGAGTATTAAGGAAATTTTATCCGAACTTACTAAACAAGAGATTTTTCTTTGAAGAAGAAAATCGATGGATAACGCTTAAAGTTTCTGCTTCTGGTGTTCGCACCATTACTAAAAAAGGATTAAAAGTAGCCTTGGAAGAAGCAAAAAAGAATGGCTATTTAACTAATTATTAATATTGGGGGAGTAGAAAATGGCAAAAAAAGGAAATAGAATTCAGGTGATTTTAGAATGTACTGAACATAAATCTTCAGGAGTACCAGGTACTTCAAGATATATTACTACAAAAAATAAAAAGAACACACCTGACAGGATTGAAAAGAAAAAGTACAATCCAATTCTTAAAAAAGTAACTGTTCATAAAGAAATTAAATAATTAAGTTATGGCAAAGAAAGTAGTAGCATCGTTACAAACAGGAGCAGGAAGAACTGTTACCAAATGTATTAAAATGGTAAAATCTGATAAAACCGGTTCGTATTCATTCCAGGAGGAAATTGTACCTAACGATAAAATAAAAGATTTTTTTGCAAAAAAATAATAGTTTTTGCACATCTTATTATAAGAAGCTTTCGTAAAAGAAGGCTTTTTTTATTTTAAAACCTCACCATTTTATATTATTTTAGGCACTTTATCTACAATTAATAGTAAGTTTAAATGGCAAATTTTGGATTTTTTTCAAAAGACTCACTGAATAAAGGTTTAGAAAAAACCAAAGAAAGTGTGTTTAAAAAATTATCACGGGCAGTAGTTGGGAAATCAAAAGTAGATGATGAAGTTCTTGATAGCTTGGAAGAAATATTAATATCATCAGATGTTGGTGTTAATACAACATTAAAAATTATTGAACGCATTGAGAAACGTGTTTCTCAAGAAAAATTCCTGAACACAACGGAGCTGAATATTATTTTAAAAGAAGAAATTGAAGCTTTATTAGAAGAAAACAATACAAATACAGAAATACTTTCTACAGAACCAAAAATCAAACCTTATGTAATTATGGTTGTAGGAGTTAATGGAGTTGGAAAAACAACTACAATTGGCAAGTTAGCATATCAATTTAAAAAATCAGGTAAAATTGTTTTTTTAGGAGCAGCCGATACATTTCGTGCAGCAGCCATTGATCAGCTTACAATTTGGGCCGATAGAGTAGGAGTTCCAATTATTAAACAAAAGATGGGTTCCGATCCTGCTTCTGTTGCTTATGATACTCTTTCTTCGGCATTGGCAAATAACGCTGATATAGTTATTATTGATACTGCAGGACGTTTGCATAATAAAATAAACCTGATGAACGAGCTATCAAAGATAAAGACTGTAATGCAAAAGTTAATTCCTGATGCCCCTCACGAAATCTTACTTGTTTTAGATGGATCGACCGGGCAGAATGCATTTGAGCAGGCGAAAGAATTCACTAAAGTAACTAATGTGAACGCTTTAGCATTAACTAAACTTGATGGAACTGCTAAAGGAGGTGTTGTTATTGGAATTTCTGACCAATTTAAAATTCCGGTAAAATATATAGGTGTAGGCGAAGGACTTGAGGATTTGCAGGTTTTTGATAAAAAGGAATTTGTGGATTCTTTATTTACTAAATAATAGTGATTCTAATATTTGTGTGTTAAATGAAAACTAAAATCCATAATAAAGTAAACATAATTACACTAGGCTGCTCAAAAAACCTTGTAGATTCTGAATATTTAATGAAGCAATTAGCCGAAAATGGCTATCATGTTACACACGATTCTAATGCACTTGATGCAAATATTGTTATCATAAATACCTGTGGATTTGTTAACGATGCAAAACAAGAATCAATTGATACTATTCTTCAGTTTGAAGAATTAAAAAAGAATAAAAAAATCGATAAACTATTTGTTTTTGGATGTTTATCGGAGCGATATAAAGAAGAACTTATCAAAGAAATTCCACAAGTAGATAAATTCTTTGGTGTTTACAATCTGAAAGAAATTATTGAAAACCTTGGTGCTCATTATAAAAGTGAGTTAGTAGGCGAACGTGTTGTTACTACTCCAAAACATTATGCATACCTTAAAATATCTGAAGGATGCGACAGAACTTGTTCTTTTTGTGCAATTCCATTAATCAAAGGGAATCATAAATCAAGAACTATTGAAGAAATAATTCTTGAAGCTGAATTTTTAGTTAAAAATGGTGCTAAGGAGATTATTCTTATTGCTCAGGATTTATCGTATTATGGAATTGATATCTACAAAAAAATCAAACTGGACGAACTCGTTACAAAACTATCGGAAGTAAAAGGAATTGAATGGTTGAGATTGCATTATACCTATCCTTCAAAATTTCCACAAGATGTTATTTCAGTAATTAAATCTAAATCTAATATTTGTAAATACATTGATATTCCTGTTCAGCATATTAGTGATAACATGCTCAAGTTAATGCGTAGAGGAATAAATAAGCAGCAAACCTATGATTTGATTGCAAAATTACGTGAAGAAATTCCGGGATTGGCTTTACGAACTACACTACTTGTTGGGCATCCGGGAGAAACCGAAGAAGATTTTAACGAACTGGTTGAGTTTGTAAAATATGTAAAATTCGATCGCTTAGGTGTTTTTACATATTCCGACGAAGAAAATACATATTCTGCTATTCATTATAAAGACAATATTCCTGCTGAAATAAAACAATCGCGAATGGATGAGATTATGAATATTCAGCAAGGAATTTCGAACAAAATTAACCAGAGAAAAATTGGTAAAAGCTTTAAAATTATAATCGACCGGAAAGAAGGGGAGTTCTATATTGGAAGAACAGAACACGACTCGCCCGATGTTGATAATGAAGTTCTGATTCAGTCCGATATTAAATTAAAAATTGGAAATTTTTATACTGCCAAAATCACAAAATCAGAAGAGTTTGATTTATACGGAGAAATTGTAAAATAAATCTATTTGTTTTTAAGATTTTTAGCTCTCTCAAATAATTCAATATCTTCTTTCGTTTTTGGTGTAATTTCTAAATTATGTGGTGTAGATTCAGTATTCTCATTTACATGAATAAATGTTATAAATCCACTTACATAAGGTTCAGCTTCTCCTTCTTTTATAACATGAACGTATGAAACCAAACTGCTTCGTCCGGCATAAACTATTTTTGAAATAAAATTTAAAATCTGACCAGGATGAACAGGTTTTGAAAAATACAATCCATGAACTTTTAAGCACACAACACTTTTAGGGTTAAGCAACGAAGCTGCAGCTATAAAACCTGACTCAACAAACCATTCAGCAGTTCTTCCTGCAAATAAAGTTCCGTGATGATTTAAATCTTCACTCTTTACAAGCCTGGTTGAATAAACCGATTTTGGTTCAATAATTTTTTTCTCCATTATATTAATTTTAGATTTCACCCGGCAAATGTAATTATTTGATTAATTATTTTAATCGAAATAAATAAAATTGTATTTAAATTTTAGTCGGGACGGCGGGATTACTCCCCCTGGTCGTGAGAAAAGTTCGAACCCACGACCTTATATATAAAGAGATGAAATAAAGTTCAATTTTAAGTCGGGATGGCGGGATTCGAACCCACGACCTCCACGTCCCGAACGTGGCGCGCTAGCCTGGCTGCGCTACATCCCGTATAGAGCCAAAATTAATGTATTTTTAATTATTCCGATAAACATTTTGAAATTCTTTTAGTCAAACATATTAACTAGATTTGTGAATTAATTCATTTATTCTCTATGTTTCTGGATATAATAATCGGTCAGATTGCCATTTTGTTTTTAATCACAATTATTGGCGTTATTGCCTCTAAATATAAGGTTATTACCGAAGAAGTTAAAAATGGAATTGCTACAATTATTTTTAATATTACATTACCATTTCTGATTCTAACATCGGTTAGTGGAATAGAATTAAATAAGGAAATTCTAAACAACTGCATATATGTTTTTTCATTTTCTGTAGTTGCACAAATAATTCTTTTTTTTACTGGAAATATTTCCGGTAAAATTCTTAGACTTAACGAAAGTAAAAGCAAAATACATGTTTTAAGCACCATGTTTGGGAATGTTGCATTCCTTGGTTATCCGTTATTCTCAGCATTATTCCCTAGTGGAGAAGGATTACTTTATGCAATCATATTTCATTTTACTCAGGATTTATTTATATGGACTATTGGTATTTTTATTTTTA
>MENE01000106.1:10962-12299 GCA_001769005.1 Bacteroidetes bacterium GWA2_31_9b
GAAACACAACTATTTATCTTGCTATGTTATATATTGGGGCTGTATTAGCACAAAATCCAATGATCTCGGCATTTAAGAAAATTGAAATCTATATTTTCAGCTTTAATAAATTGATTTTTATTCCATTCATACTGATCCTTATTATTAAGTTTATTTCTTTATGGTTTAACTTAGAAATCGGGAATATTGCAAAAACAGTAATAATAATGCAAGCAGCTATGCCAAGCATGACCATGATTGTGGTTCTAGCAAAGAAATTTGGAAGCGATGATATCTATGCTACAGAAAATCTTTTTCTTTCTACAATATTTTGTATTGCAACCCTTCCGTTCATTTATTTTCTTATTCAATTGTTATAAAAACAACTTTTAATAAATAATTCAATTTTTTAATAGGGTATTTTATTTCTTGTTTATCCTAACATTGGAAACAAGTAGAATTTGTTTTTCATAATAAGAAGTTGGTGGTCTTTGTAGAAAACCATCACGACACAGATGAATAGGAATAATATGAAATTCTAAATCAAATATTAACAAAAAAGGAAGTAGTAAATGAAACTCAGAGAACAAAAATTAATCGTCATACTCTTGTTTTGTTTTGGACTAACAAGATTACAGGCACAAACCATCTATGTAAATGAAAGTGATGGCATACAAACCTCATATATTTTGAACAACATTAGCAAGATGGATTTTTCCTCAGGAAACCTTACCATTACTAAAACCGACAATAGCAGTGGTGTGTATGTTTTAAGCGAACTGCGATACCTGAGTTTTGAAGATTTTGTAACCGGTATTAATGAGTCCGGAATAAACGAAAATCAACATCAAAATATAAAAACTTACCCTAATCCTGTAATTAGTGTGTTTTATGTTGACTTGTCGGGTACTGTTAACCAAGCTGGTATAATATATATTATTAACCTTTATGGTAGGGTAGAAAAAATACAACCTGTAATAGGTAAGGGTGTTGTATCGGTAGATATTGGTCAACTTCCAAATGGAATTTATTTGTGCCGCTACAGCAGCGGTAAAGAAATTAGCACAGTAAAAATTATAAAACAATAAAAAAAGGAGAATAATACGATGAAAAAAAGTACAATTTTAATATCAATGTTGTTTTTACTTGTATTGACAGTTAATGCACAAAATGACACTATGTATATCATGAAATCATCAAAAGTAGTTGGGGTATATAAAGTGACTGAGGTTGACAGTATTATTTTTTATAAACCAGCAATTTTAGCAAATACTGTAATAGATATTGATGGGAATATTTATAACACGATTAATATAGGTTCAAAAACGTGGATGGTAGAAAATCTTAGAGCAACAAGA
>MENE01000107.1 GCA_001769005.1 Bacteroidetes bacterium GWA2_31_9b
CTGGCCTGGAGTTTTTAAAAATAATTCGTGGTAATGAAAATACAAAATATATACCGGTTGTTATTCTTACCTCTTCCAAAGAAGAGCAGGACATAATTGAAGGATACAAACTTGGCACCAATGCATATGTAGTTAAGCCGGTGGAGTTCGAACGATTTATGGAAGCTGTTAAACTACTTGGTGCATTCTGGGGCATTATAAACGAGCCTATTTATGGTGATTAATCATACAAACAACTAAAATTGGTGATATGAATAAAATATCAATTCTTCATATAGAGGATGATCCAAATGATGCAGAACTTATTTTAACTGAACTTCGTTCTGGCGGTTACGAAACAAACTATACCAGAGTTGATAATAAAAAAGATTTTGTAGAACAACTAGAACAAAACAAATTTGATATTATTCTTGCAGATTATAAACTTCCAAATTTTGATGGTTTTTCTGCACTCAAAATTTGTTCAGAGAAATATTCCGATATCCCATTTATATTTATTTCGGGTACCCTTGGTGAAGAGAATGCTGTTAAAGCGCTATTAAATGGAGCATCCGATTTTTTAATTAAACAAAATTTAATACGGCTTAATTCTGCCATTGATAGGGCATTGAAAGAGTCTATAATTAAACAAGAGAAGTATAAGATTGAGCAAGATTTAAAAACAAGTGAAGAAAAATTCCGTTCAATAACCGAAAACTCGGCAGACGCAATTTTTATATCAAATCGTAATAGAGAATTTCTTTTTTCTAACAATGCCGCAACCGTTTTGCTGGGGTACTCAAGTGATGAAATATTAGAAAAAAAAATAGAAGACCTTGCTCC
Organism: Bacteroidetes bacterium GWA2_31_9b; assembly: GCA_001769005.1. Classification (GTDB taxonomy): domain Bacteria; phylum Bacteroidota; class Bacteroidia; order Bacteroidales; family UBA12077; genus UBA12077. The sequence goes on from MENE01000107.1 coordinate 823, forward strand.
AGATGCTAACCATGCTAAAATAATGCTGGCACTTTTTAATCAATTACTGTTAGATGGAAAAGTTACAGGTGAAATTTATCTCCTAAAAAAAGATGGTTCAAGTGTTCCTGTAGATGTAAATGCGACAATCTTTCCGAATAACCTTTTATATGGTAGCTGCAGAGAAATTACAAATAGAAAAAAGGTAGAAACAGCCCTTCTGGCAAGTGAAAAAAAATATCGAAGTATTTTCGAAAATACACAGGATGTATTTTATCAAATCGACATCAATGGCATTATTACGGAAATGAGCCCATCTATCAAAAGAATTTCGGGTTATAGCCGCGAAGAATTAATTGGTAAGCCCTCAACTATTTTCTATAACAACACGAGTGATAGAGAATTATTATTAAATGAATTAAAAGAAAAAGGAGAAGTTTGGGATCATGAGATTCTGTTAAAAAGAAAAGATAACCTTTTACGATATGCATCTATCAATGCTCATTACATGCTCGATAATGAAAACAATCCGATTGGAATTGAGGGTTCCTTACGCGATATTGATGATAGAAAACAATCCGAAATAAAACTTGAAGAGGCAAAAGAAAAAGCTGAAGAAAGTGATCGTTTGAAAACTGCATTTCTCAGTAATATATCTCACGAAATTCGAACTCCCCTGAATGGAATTTTGGGATTTTCAGATATGCTTGTTCGTGATAATCTCGACGATAATAAAAGGGAAATGTTTCTTGATATTATTCGAAAAAGTGGTAATCAGCTACTTTCAATTATTGATGACATTATTGATATATCAAAAATCGAAACTGATCAAATCCGTATTGAACAGAAGTTTTTCAACCTTATTGAGATTATGGATTATATCTATGAATTATTTAAACAAAAAAACAATCAACAAAACGTTAAATTTGAATACGTTCCAGGTATTGAAAGTAAAACATTTTTTATAGAAAGCGATCAGGCAAGATTATTACAAATAGTATCAAATCTATTGAACAACGCATTTAAATTTACAATTAAGGGATTTATAAGATATGGATTTACTATTAAAGAATCAGAAATAGAATTTTTTGTTTCAGATAGCGGCATTGGAATTGCTCCTGAAAATCAAACAATTATTTTCGATAGATTTCGACAAGTTGAAGAAGGTGCTTCCAGAAATTATGGTGGTACAGGTTTGGGACTTTCAATATCAAAGGCCCTTGTAGAAAAATTAGGTGGAATAATCTGGATTGAATCTCAGTTAAATACTGGTTCAACATTCTATTTTACAATACCATTAAAAGTAAAAGATAATTTACAAAATCATTCTATAGAAACAGATTCAAATAGCTATCAGCCAAAATTAAATTCAAATGCAACGATATTAATCGTTGACGATGAAGAATCAAATTATTTGTATTTGAAAGAAATTATTGATGATTTAAATATAAAAAATTTAAAAGCAACAAATGGTTTAGAAGCAATTGAAATGGTTAAAAAACATCCTGAAATTAAATTAATATTAATGGATATAAAAATGCCAATTTTAAATGGATATAAAGCAACCACTCAAATTAAAGAATTAAATCCCAATATTATAATTATTGCACAAACTGCATATGCACAAAAGGGAGATAAAGAGAAAGCTATTAACTCGGGTTGCGACGACTATATCTCAAAACCCATTAAAGAAATTATAATTTTAGATTTAATAAAAAAATATTTTACTAAACTGTAATTAATTTTATATTGGTATGCTTATATGTTTTTTAATAAAATCTTATTATTTACTTTAATTATTCTCATCTTTATTTATAGCAATTAGAATTAAACCTCTTCAAATCAATCCATTCGTATTTTTCAACATTCTTAGGTTAACAACTTCCAGAAATATTTTCATATCATTTTTTGGGATTTTAAAATCTAACCTATACATTTGCATCATGGTTTTGGTTCTTAGTCTGAAAAGCTAAGAGGGAATCGGGTGTAAATCCTGAACAGTTACCGCTGCTGTAATCTCCACACCAAACTTTTTGTCCATGAGAAGCCACTGTTTTTATACGGGAAGGCCGGCAAAAAGGGAGTAAGTCAGAAGACCTGCCAATAACTAATTGCATTTGTAGCTTTCGGATAAAAAGCAATGGTGTTTAATCCACACCTATTTTTTCCCTTTATATCCTGTTAGTTATAAATGATTAAATCTATTAATCGGTTTAATTATTTGTACTAATGAATTATTTAAAAACAGTTTTAGTTATTAGTCTTTTTTGGGTAAACAATACGTTCGCAGTAAGCATAACTCCTGACGAACCTATTGATACTATTGCAATAGACGAAATTGAAATTACAGCAAACCGCTTAGTCAATTTTACCAATGGAGCTAAAATCCAGAAAATCGAGCAATCAGAAATAGAATCTTTCAATTCATCAAATTTATCAGAATTATTTGCACAAATTACTCCTGTTTCGGTTAAATCTTACGGTGTTTCAGGATTAAGCAATATTTCGTTACGTGGTATGACATCTAAACACACTGCCGTATTATGGAATGGATTTAACTTGCAAAATAGCATGAACGGTGGCCACGATATGAATTGTATTCCATCTTTTTTAATTGATGAAATTGATATTCAGTATGGTGGTTCGGGAGCATTATTTGGCAGTGGTGCCGTTGGTGGTGTTATTCATTTAACCAGCAATCTAAAACTTAACGAAGGAATTGATATTAAACTAAACCAAAGCTATGGAAGCTTCGATAATTTTTTCGAAGGCTTAAAATTCAATATCAGTAACAGTAAAATAGCTTCTTCAACACGCATTTACCACAAATCGGGAGAAAACGATTTTGAATTTGTAAATTCCCAGCAGTTTGGTAAACCTATTGTAAAACAGCAAAACTCTTCAGCTTTACAATATGGAATTTTACAATCAAACCTGTTTAAACTAAACGAAAAACATAAAATAGTAACCAATATTTGGGCTCAGAGTTTATATCGCGAAGTTCCTGCAATGATGACCAGTAGTAACAGTTTAGCCAACGAGTATTCCGACCTATTCAGGTTTTCAGCACTTTGGAACAGAAATAATGAAAACAGCTCGTGGTATGCACGTTTTTATTATAATTACGAATTCCTTAAATATCAAGATCCTCTTATTGATCTAATATCTGAAATGAATAATTCTTCAATAGTAGGCGAAATAGAGAATAAATTTACCATTGCAAATAATTTTATTTTTAATATAGGGCTTAATACAACTTTCGAAAAAGTAATTACAAAAAATTATTTAAAAGACTCCGATAGAAACAGAACCGCTCTTTTTACTTCAATTAAATACATAAATAATTCAAATACTTTTACAACTGTACTGAGCTTTAGAGAAGAGCTTGTTAACAAAGAATTTACCCCATTCACCTTATCGTTAAATTCTAAATATTTTATAACAAAATATGTAAATATCAATTCAACGGTATCAAAAACATACAATTATCCAACCTTTAACGATTTGTACTGGAATCCGGGTGGTAATCCCGACCTGAAAAATGAAAATGGCTGGAGCGAAGATTTGGGTTTTGAAATTCTTTTAAAAAGTAATTCTAAACGTCTGCTTTTGGGAACCACTGTTTTTAACAGTAATCTAGAAAATATGGTTGTTTGGCTTCCAACTACAAGCACATACTGGGCCGCGGAGAATGTTGAAAAGCTTTGGTCGAGAGGTATAGAATCACAAATAAACTATAACCATAAAATAGATAAACTTAATATTGGAATAGATTTAAAGTATTCTTATATAAAATCGACCTACGAAGAATCAGAAAATACTGAATCCAGTAGCGTAGGAAAACAATTATTATACATTCCTTTTCATAAAGGAAATGGAATTCTATCGCTAACTTATAAATGGATAAACTTAAAATATTTCCAGAATTACACAGGTGAGCGTTTTATTACAAAAGATAACTCCCAGTCGATTGATCCTTTCTGGATTGCAGACTTATCTGTTGGAGGCAGTTTAAAACTTAAAAATTCTGAACTAAACATCAATTTCAAAATAAACAATATTTGGAACGAGACATACCAGGTAATGGCTTTTTACGCTATGCCTTTAAGATATTATTCAATAAGCTTATCGTATAATTTTAACAAACCTATTAATTAAACTTAATTTAAAAAAAATGAAATTTATGAATTTAAAACGATGGATGATAACACTTTTATCATTATCAATATTAGTTACTGCATGTGATGATGAAAATACAGTTTATTTTCCTAAAAATTTTACCGAAGGAGTTTTAATAACTAACGAAGGTGCATACGGAGCAGGAAATGGTTCTGTTAGTTTTTACAGTTTCGATAAGGATAA
>MENE01000108.1:0-5046 GCA_001769005.1 Bacteroidetes bacterium GWA2_31_9b
TAAATCAATGGAAATAAAAATGCGATTGGGATTAACTTCGTTCAAACATGTTGGTGTTTTCCCTGAACAAGCCGATAACTGGAATTATATATTTGATTGTATAAACGGATTAAAAACAACAGAACAGCCCAAAGTGTTAAATCTATTTGCATATACAGGTGGCGCTTCTTTGGTTGCCAAAGCAGCAAGGGCTGATGTGGTGCATGTCGATTCTATAAAACAAGTGATTAACTGGTCGTCTGAAAATATGATTGCCAGCAACTTATCCGATATTCGTTGGGTTATTGAAGATGCTGTTAAATTTGTTAATCGCGAAGTAAAACGGGGCAAGATGTATAATGGAATTATTCTCGATCCGCCGTCTTATGGCCATGGGCCAAATGGTGAACGCTGGATTTTGGAAGATAAGTTAAATGAGCTTTTAAAACAATGCAAGCTACTTTTAACACCTAAAAATAATTTTTTTATCTTGAATTTATATTCTACAGGAGTGTCATCAATAATGGCCGAGACTTTGGTTGAGAGTATTTTTGGAAAACAAATAGACAAAGAAGTTGGGGCATTATATTTGAATGATAAATCAGATAGAAAACTCCCAACAGGTGTTGTGTACAGGTTTAGGAATTTGTAACTGAAAATCGCTAAGTTTTTATTTTAAATATAAATCCAGTACGGTGTTTATTTTCAATAACTATTTCCGGAATATCTTTAAAATGTTTTCGTAATCGTGTAATAAAAACATCGAGGCTACGACCCAAAAAATAATCATTACTCCCCCACAAAACATTAAGAATACGCTCGCGGGGAATTAAAGTGTTTTTATTTTCGATAAAAAATTTTAATAATTCGGCTTCACGGTAGGTTAAGTTAAATTCTTTATTTTTTACCTTTAACTGAAGCATTTCAAAATTAAATTCAACTTGTTTGAATAATTCTATTGTGGTTTCCTTTTCAGGTTGAATAATGTTTTTACGCTTTAGAAAAACATTAATTCTAAGAATAAGTTCTTCAATACTATAGGGTTTTACAATATAATCATCAGCACCTAAAAGTAAACCTCTAATCCTGTCTTCAGGTAGTGTTTTTGCAGTAAGAAAAAGAATTGGAATTTCTTTATTAATCGATCTCACCTTAAGTGCAAGGTCAAAACCATCCATAACAGGTAACATAATATCGAATAAGCAAATATCAAACAAATTATTTTTAAATAGCGTAAACGCTTCATTCCCATTAGAACAATGTGTTACAGCAAAATTTTTACGTTCGAGATTTTCCTGAGTAATAAAACTCAGCGTTTCATCATCTTCGACATAGAGTATTTTAGGTTTTTCAATCACAATTACTTTTTTTTATAGGAATACGAATAGTAAAAATAGATCCATTATTTAATGAGCTTATAAGGCTAATCTGCCAGTGGTGTTTTTTGACTATATTGTAAACGTAATTTAATCCCAATCCAAAACCCTTTACATTATGTATGTTTCCGGTAGAAATTCTAAAGAATTTTTTATATATCTTTTTATGATATATTTTTTCAATTCCTAAACCATTGTCCTTAAAATTCAGATAAATGTATTTTTGATCTGATGTAGTTTGAATGATTATTTCAGGAGGTTCCAATGAATATTTTATAGAATTATCAATAAGATTGTGAACAAGGTTTGTAAAATGAAACAAATCGGCACAAATCAGATATTGAGATGCATTTAAATCCAGAGTAATAAAACCTGATTTTTCCTTAACTTTTAAATTCAGATTATTATATACTGATAGTAAAAATTCATGTAAATTAACTTCTGACAGGTTTAACTGATGAACATTTTCAAGCTCGCTCATACCGAGAATTCTTTCTATTTGCGACAAAAGCATATTTGCCTGATTTTCTATTATTTGTGCATATTTTTTTATTCGTGCGGGTTCATTAATAATATCATCAGTATTTAAAATCTCTGTAGAAAGCAGAATGGATGAAAGGGGCGTTTTAAATTCATGAGTTAAATTATTTACCACATCATTTTGTATCTCCGATAAACGGCGTTGTTTCAGAATAACTACTATTGCGTAACCAAAGAAAAGAGTAACTATAATCAATATACCCGACATGGCATAAATAAAGCCGATATTTCCCAAAATAGATTGCTTTCGATCAGGGAAATAAATACCAAAATAATAAATAAACTCACTGTATTTAGGCATTTCTATATTAGATGGTTTTACCTTGGTTTTGTCAAGGATGATGTGGTTTCCATAAACCATTTTATCGGTTTGGCAATCGTAAATGGCATATTCGAAATCAAGCTGAATATTTTGCTGTTCAAAAGTTTTAATCAGGAAATGTTCAAGGATTTTTGCATCAATAAAATCGTTTACATTAACCACATAATAGTCGGGCGAATACTGATAAACCGGATTAAAACCAACATATTTAACTTTATTAAATTCATAAATTTTGTTTACTACATCCCAGAGGGCAACTTGAATTTTTTGATTCAGTTTTCGTTGTTCGTGGTTATAAGCAACCTGAAAAAAATAAACCTGAATAGAAATTATTCCAACTATAGAAATAATACCAAATAAGATCAGAAAACGGATTGCTGAACGTTTCATAAGGCTAAGATACTGAATATTGAGTTTTAAATAAAAGCATTAACAGAAATTAACAAAAAAACAATCATTTAATTTAGAATTAATCTAAATATTAAAAAAACTAAATTTAAATATTAAAGATATAATTTTGGCCTTTAAAAATTTCAAAAACAAATAATTACATAACAAATGAGAAAAATTATCTTAACTGCAATTACTGTAATTGCGCTTATTTCTATAGGATATACTCAAGCTCCAAAAGTTAAATTTGGAAGAGTAACCGAAGAAGAATTAAATATGAAATATTATGAAAAAGATTCAAGTGCCGATGCAGTAGTTTTATTTAATAAAGGAGAACTGCATTTTAATTATAATAATAGTAATACCCCTCGTGGCTTTGAATATGAGTATAAAGAGCATCTACGAATAAAATTTTTTAATAAAAATGCATTCAACTATGCTAATCAAGAAATAATTTTAAGACATTCAACGAGTCAGGAAGAAAAAATAATTGATTTTAAAGCATATACAGTTAATATTGAAAACGGTGAAATAGTTGAATCAAAGATTACAAAAAAAGATTTGATGATAGAGAAATTTGATGATAATACAAATATCGCAAAATTTACAATGCCTAATGTAAAAGAAGGTTCTGTAATTGAATTTCAATATACAATAATATCTGATTATTTATATTATTTAAGAGATTGGCAGTTTCAATACAATATACCTGTAATATGGAGTGAATATGAAGTAATTACACCTGAGTATTTTGAGTACAAACAATACTTTACTGGTTATCAAAATCTCGTAATTAATGAAAAAAGTATTAAGTCAGAAAGTTTTATTATTGAATGGGAAGGAGACGATAATGATCCTGGAACTTTTAATAAAAAAGTTAAATATTCTGAAGAACTGTCATCACTAAGTAATACATTTAAATTTGCATCAGCAAAAATTCCCGCTTTTAAAGAAGAATCTTATATGGCTTCAACTGAGAATTATTTGTTTAAAGTTAATTTTGAATTAGCTACAGTTAAATACCCTAATTCCGCTTTAGAAAATTATGCTAAAACATGGGAGTCAGTAAATAAGGAGTTGATAACTAATCCTGATTTTGGTGGGCAATTAAGTACAAATTTACCAAATGAATTAGTCCCTGGAATAATTCAAGGTTTAACTTCAGAAGAGCAAAAAACTGCTGCTATTTTTCATTATGTTCAGAATAATATTAAATGGAATAAAATTTATAGAGTATATACAAAATCATCGCTTAAAGAAGTTTTAAAAGAAAAATCAGGTTCGTCGGCAGAAATAAATTTATTGCTTGTGGTAATGTTGCGCGAAGCAGGAATTAATGCTCATCCGGTAATTATGAGTACACGAAACAATGGAATGGTAAATCCAAACCAACCGGGTACAACTCAATTCAATTATGTTATTGCATATGCACTTATAAATCAAAATAGTTACTTGCTTGATGCAACTGATGAGTATTGTTATCCAAACTTCTTACCAAAACGATGTTTAAACGGTGATGGACGGATTGTAAGTGAGAAATTTACCGATTGGATCAATCTTAATACAAAAACGTCTTCAAAAGAAGTTATTGGGGGTAATTTCTCATTTGATCAGGATGCTAATTTGACTGGTAAAATAAAAATTAAAAAAGATAATTATTTTGCATATGACTTTAGAAATGAACTAGATGATTTTGAGAGTAATGATAAATATATTGAAGAATATCAAAATAAAAATCACAATATCGAGATTTCAGATTATACATTTGAAAATGTTGATTCGTTATATGCTCCACTTTTAGCAAATTACACTTTAAAAATTTCTGAAATTGCTGATCAGGCTGGAGATATGATCATTTTTAATCCTTTAAACATATATGAAGAATTAAATAATCCTTTTAAAGCGGCAGAAAGGAAGTATCCTATAAACTATGTTAATCCATTTGAACTAATATATGTAATGAATTATCAGATACCTGAAGGTTATCAGGTTTCAGAAATGCCTAAAAATATTCAATTTTTAACTGAAGATAAATCAGCAAGTTTTATTTATAAAATTGTTCAGAATGGAAATATAATTCAGTTAACATGTAAAAAATCTATTTCAAAAACATTTTATATGCCAACAGAATATACTATTATCAGAGATTTTTACAATCAAATGATATCAAAACAATCAGAGAAAATTGTATTAAAAAAAGTGGAATAGCATGAGAAAAGGAACAGTTTTAGGAATATTGATAATCATCTTTACTAATCTTTGTCCTGCTTTTAGTGAAGAGATTGATTTCAAAAACATCCCTGAAGAATTAAAAAAAGATGCGAATGCTATTGTTCGATATGATTATTCTGAATTTCAGGTAAATTCAATAAAGAATGCAAAGTTTACATCAAAATTTGCAATTACAATACTCAATAAAAATGGGGATAAATTTGCCAA
>MENE01000108.1:5064-8578 GCA_001769005.1 Bacteroidetes bacterium GWA2_31_9b
TGACAATAGAGTTAAGTTTTATGAAGTGTTTCAAAATAAATACCCGTATACTGTAGAGTATGAGTATTCAATCGATTATAGTGGGTATATTCATTTTCCTATGTGGTTTCCAATTGATTCATATAATTTGTCAGTTGAAAAATCAGAATATGTTGTAAAAACAAATCCTGAAGTAAGATTCCATTACAAATCAAAAAATATAAATGATAGTGCAGCAATTTCTGAAGAAAATGGCTCGAAAGTTTTCAAGTGGTCAATACAAACTTTCCCTGCATTAGTTTTTGAACCGTATAGTCCTTTTTTATCAGAAACAACACCTGTAATTTATTTTGCACCTAATAATTTTTATTATGATGGATCTTCTGGAAATCAGGAATCGTGGGAAGAAGTTGGGAAGTGGGCAAATCAGTTATTAATAGGGAGAGATCAATTAACAGATAAAACCAAACAAGATATTCATACCATAATTTCTACTCTTTCTGATAATAAAGAAAAAGTACGTAAGCTTTATGAATACATGCAATCGAAAACCCGATATGTAAGTATTCAGTTAGGGATTGGAGGTTTTCAACCGTTTTCAGCCTTAGAAATTGATAATCTTGGATATGGTGACTGTAAAGCGCTATCTAATTATATGGTTGCAATTTTAAAAGAAGCTGAGATAGGATCGAATTATGCAATAGTAAATGCAGGTGAATATTCGAAAGCTATTAATACTGATTTTTCAAGTGTCAGCCAAATGAATCATGTTATTGTTTGTGTTCCTTTTGAAAATGATACTATCTGGTTGGAATGTACAAGTCAGGACATGCCATTTGGATATCTTAGCACCTTTACAAATAATAGAATGGCATTATTAATAAAACCAGAAGGTGGGGAATTAGTTAAAACAACTAAATATACTCAAAATGACAATATTCAATCCAGAAAAATATATGCAGACTTAACTGAAGACGGTAATTTAATTGCAGATATTACAACTCACTATAAGGCAATCCAGTATGATAATATTTCATATCAATTTAGAGAAAGTAAAGAAGATCAAAAGAAAAATCTTTATAAAAACCTTGATTTAACAAATTTTGATATTTTAGATTTTATTTATATTCAGAATAAGCAAAGAATTCCTATAGCAACTGAACAAATGAAATTAAAACTTAATCAGTATGCCAGTTTTTCAGGTGAAAGAATGTTTCTGCCATTGAATATTTTAAATAAACATGAATATATTCCTAAAAAGATTATAAAAAGGAAAACAGAAATTGTGTTTAATTCTGCATATTCCGATAATGATACTATAATTTATAAAATTCCCGAAAAGTATTCAGTTGAATTTATTCCAGATACTACAGCTATTAGTAATCAGTTTGGAGAATTTAAATCATATGTTACTAAACAAAATGATTCATTAGTTTATATAAGAACTGATAAAAGAAACGAAGGCCGCTATCCTGCTGAATCATATAACGAGTTAATAGATTTTTATAAACAAATTGTAAAAGCAGATAATCAAAAAGCCATATTGATAAAAAAACAATAAATAGAGTTTAAAATAAATTAGGGAATCAGATTTTTTGGTTCCTTTTTTATTTATTTCGAAATTGTAATTTTTTATTCAAGATGATTGACCTTGGAATTATAATTCTTCGCAATTGGCAGCTGCAAGATATTAAATCGCTTGTTAAAAATGCCAATAATAAAAAAATTTGGGATAATCTGCGCGATGACTTTCCAAATCCGTACACAATAATGGCAGCAGAGCAATGGATTAAAATTGCCAATCAGAGCAATCCTTTAACTAATTTTGCGATTGTTTACAAAGAAAAAGCGATTGGAGGAATTGGAATAATAGTTCAATCCGATGTATACCGAAGGAATGTTGAAATTGGGTATTGGATAGGTGAGGGTTATTGGCATAAAGGTTTTGTAACTAAAGCTCTTAAAGCAATGGTTGAATATACATTTAAAACATTTGATGTTGACAGAATTTTTGCACAAGTGTTTGAATCGAATATTGCATCAAAGAGGGTTTTAGAAAAAGCAGGTTTTTCTTTTGAAGCACGTTTAAGAAAATCTATTGTAAAGAATAATCAAATACAGGACTGTTTAATTTTTTCAATATTAAAATCAGAAAAAATATTTATATAATTATGAAATTATTCGCCGAAACTAAAAAAGAAAACTCAACTGAATATACTATTCCTATGGGGAAAGTAAATTTTTTAGCTTTTTTGTTTCTATTGCCAATTCTGGGGTTGTTTTTATTTCCATTTATTTTTTTGTGGGATTTTTCATCAATTAAAGAAGGTTATCGTTTTTTATTAAAAAATATTATTTTTATCATATTGGGAGGAGTTGTTTTACACGAATTATTGCATGGAATAACTTGGGCGATATTTACCAAAAACGGATTTAAACAAATTAAATTCGGAGTGAATTGGAAATACCTGACACCTTATACACATTTTAAAAAACCTATAAAGATTAAATTTTATCTGCTTGGTGCATTGATGCCCCTTCTAATAATGGGCATATTACCAACAATCGTTGGAATAATTTCAGGGAATGGATTTTATCTTTTGTTTGGAATATTTTTTACCTGGGCTGCTGCCGGTGATATAATTGCTAGTATTCGATTGTTTCGTTTGCCAATGAACCTTCTGGTTCAGGATCATCCAGACACGTTAGGATTTATTATTTATAGCAAAGCAACCTGATTCAACAATTTTTCATCATTAATAGTACATTAAAATATATATTCTATGAAAACAAAATCAAAAATTATAATTCTATTCGGTTTTCTGGTTTTATTATTTCCCATGTGTAATTTAGACGATGACTTCGAAAAAGGAAAGTTTCCTGAAACTCCCGTAAATATTGAAGACTTGAATACTGAATATGATGATTACAATAGTGCTGCTCCTTATGAATTATATGATGAATTTCCTTTTGTGTTTTCAAGTAACAGAGTATCAGAAGGTGGAAATTTTGATCTGGTAAATTATTTGGTTTATTACCATTTCGATACGTCAAAAGATCAATTTTATTTTGAAGTTATTGATGCATCGTATTACATTTTCGATTCTGCTCTAGTAAACATTAATACAGAATATAATGAATATGGACCCTTAGTTATTATGGCTCCTGATTATATCAACAAATTGTTCTTGTTTGCTTCCGACAGGTCAGGTGATTTAGATATTTACTATGTTAAAAACGTTATTAATGAAGAAACATGGAGCGACCCTGTTTTATTTGATAAAGTGAATTCAGATTATAACGATGCATATCCTACATTTAACCAAAGTATAACCGATGTTTATTTTTGTTCTGACTCGAGTGGTAATTTTGATATTTATAATGTTGATATTCCAACAACTTTTACCTTGGTGTCGTGGATGGAATCAGATCGCCCGGTTACATGGGAGCCTTGTACTGTTTTGAATAGTAGCTCCGATGATAAATGCCCCTATATTGTTGGCGATTTAATGGTTTTTACATCTAATAAATCAGG
>MENE01000109.1:0-1209 GCA_001769005.1 Bacteroidetes bacterium GWA2_31_9b
TTTTTAATATTTTTACTCCGTTTTCATAATTAATTTCCTCATCAATAAAAATATCGGTTCCAGTTAAATTTGTAAATCCTCTGGCTTCCATATCTAAAATTCTTCCTCCTGTACCTGTTCCAACATCCAGAATTTTATCGTTGAATTTTACATTTGCAGGTTTCAGCTTTTCAATAAATCCTCCACCATAAAAATATTTCATTAATCCACCAATAATATTTTTATTATATCCCAGACAAAATTCACTCTTTTTTAATTTTAAAAATCTTAAAATAGAATTATACTTTTTAACCGTTTTATGTTTATTGTATGCGCTATATTTCTTTGGATAAAAGTCTGAAATATTATCAGGTATTTCATGTAATTGCAAACAATTACAATCAGGACATTCAAAATAGTTAAAACTTTCATTCATATCAAATAACATATCTTTGATTGAATATATTTTTGCATCTCCCGAATAGCCACAAATATTACAAGTTATTTTTTCCATTTTTTGATATTTTATTATCTTCTTCAATTAGTTTAATAAATTCTTTTCCCGATTTTACAAAATTTTTTAAGTAAAACCTTCTTTTAAACATTTTGCTTTTAAAGAGACTATTTGTAGCAGAATCCTCTTTGTGATATATTTTTATCTCAGGGAAATAAATGGTTGTTAAGTAATCTCTTTTGGCAATATAATACAAGATTGATTCTTCAGAATACATAAATGTTTTGGGATAAAGACCATCATATTTATTAATAAAATCTGGAGAAAAAATAATTGCACTACCATGTAACTTTACATTTAATAATTCTTCCTTATAATGACTGCTAATATCTGTTGTTGTTCTTGGTAAATTTGAATTAGGCAATATTTTCTTTTTTATTTTAACAAAGTATTCATCTAAAAAAAGATAATTCAAGATTAAAAGTTTTTGAAAATGTCTTACATGTTTTTTTATATTTATTAATGTATCTAGATTTTCATCTCTGGGATTTTGGTGTGAATTATCAATTGTAGAAATAATATCAGGACCAAGTATATGAAATTTAATGCTTTCATATTTTTCAATAACTTTTGATACAAAATTATTTTGATAAATTACAGTATCATTGTTAATTAGAGAAATAAAGTCAGCTTTTAAAATGTATTTTGAGTACCTAAATCCAATATTGTTTCCCTTTGCAAATCCTAAATTTAATTGATTAATTAAGACCGTTATT
>MENE01000109.1:1268-4435 GCA_001769005.1 Bacteroidetes bacterium GWA2_31_9b
TTCGACTACGACAATATGATAATTCGGATAATCAATATTTTTAAAAATTGAGTCGATACAATCTACAGTATCATCAAATGTGTTGTAATGTAATATTACAAATGAAAATAGTTGCATAACTGATTACTATTTAATAAATATGCCAACTTGAGTTGTTTGAATTATATCCCAAAAATCAATTGGCCATTTACCATTTGGATTTTTAAGTGAATTATATAACACTTCAAGTTCTTCGTACTGTCCTTTCTGGCTGGTTGAAGTTTTAATTTCATTTATTTTAACCCCATATCCTTTTAAACTCTTATAATCTTCCATGATTATTGATTTTTCATCGAAGTGAATTTCCATGTATTCTTTAGGTAGTTGTTTACTTCCTGTTGCGAAATACTCTATTGTAGCAACTGAGCCATCTTTATATTTCAATATTATTGATTTATTGTCGGAAGTACTATAATTTCCAGTTGTAGGTGTTAAAGATTCATAACTTATACTTTCAATTGTACTTTCTATAAAATTGGTCATTAAATCGAAAATATGACAAGCCTCTCCAACAATTCGACCTCCATTTTCATGAACCCAGTGATCTAAAGGAATATACCCCGCATTCATTCGGTAATGTATAAACAAGGGATTAATTCTTTTACTAGTATGTTTCTTTATTTCAGCTGCATATTTACTAAATCTCCTATTAAAACCAACCATTAATATCGGTTTTGTTTTATTTGTTCCGTTGTAAAATGCTTCAATTTTTTCAAGTTCATCCAAATTAGTTGCTAATGGTTTTTCAACAAAAACATGTTTTCCTGCTTGGAGTGCTTCTAGTACCAAATCTGCATGACTATCATGACGAGTACATATAAAAACAAGATCAACATTCTCATCGTTTAAAACATCCTGATAACTTGTTGTTGAATATTTTGCTCCATATTGTTTTGCAACATGAGTTGCTTTATAACCAGATCTATTAACTACAGCATAAAGTTGAAATTTATCTTTTAATAATCCTAAGTTGGGTAAATGCATATTTGTAGCAAAACTTCCAACCCCAATAAGCGCTATATTAATTTTTTCACTAGATACAGGATTTTGCGAAATAAAAACTTTTCTATCGTGTAATAAATATTTATCAAGTAATGAAGTATTTGGTTCACCATAATCCAAAATAACCATTAGTGGTTTTTCATTTTGATCTTTTAAACTATTAAATGCTTCTGTTACTTGATTTATTGGAAATATCTTTTGAATTATTTTATCAAGAATTATTTGTTTTTCATCTACTAATCGCAAGTATTCTTTTAGATTCCGATTTTCGGTCCATCTTACGTATGCATATGGATAATCAATTCCTTTTTGTTCGTAATTATTATCGTATCGTCCAGGGCCATATGATGTTGAAATTAAGAAATCAATTTCTTTAGAGTAAATATCTTGTCGTTGGATTGTCATTCCGGAAACACCAACAAGAACAACTTTCCCTTTTCTTCGGCACATTTTAAATGCTTCGGATAATGGTTCACTACTTTTTGTAGCAGCAGTAAAAATTATTGCATCAGCACCATATCCATTTGTCCAATTTGTAATTTGATTAACAGAATTTTCTGATATAGGATTACAAATAAAATCAGCCCCAAGATCTTTAGCTAACTGAAGTCTTTGATCATCAACATCTGTACAGGCAACTCTAGCACCCGATTTTTTTAACATTTGAAGTGACAGTAATCCAAGAATTCCACAACCAATAACAACTACAAATTCACCAATTTTAATATCTGCTCTTCTTACACCTTGCATTGCAATTGCTCCAAGAGTAACTGTAGATCCTGAAACATAATCCAAATCTTTTGGCATTAATACTGCTAAATTGGAAGGAACATCAACATATTCTGCATGGTTTGCAATTCCGCCTCCAGCAGCAGCTACTTTATCTCCAACTTTAAAATCAGCAACATCTTCTCCTACGCCAATAACAATACCACTTATTGAATAACCTGTAGGATTTCCCAAATCTAATAAACCTTTTACCTGACTGATTGTTTTTGATATTCCATCGGAAACAGCCATGTCAAATACTTTTTTTATTTTTTCAGGTTGATCAAGCATTCTTTTTATAAGTGGCCTACCACTTGATGTTACCCCTGACATTTCTGTTCCTGCTGAAATGCAACTGTTTACTACTTTAATAAGTATATTTCCTTTAGAAACTATCGGAGCAGGAACTATTTCTCCTAACACAATCCCTTTTTTTACTATTGCCTGAATCATTTAAAATGGATGATTTAATTATTAAATAATACTTTTACGAAGATAAATGATTTTGTCACAAGATTAGCTTAGTGACTCATAGAGTTTTAGTAAATAATCCTGATCAAATTTCCAGTTGTATTTTTTATTTACCCATAGTTTCCCATTCTTTTTCAAATAACTATATTCCTCTGGATTATTTGCAATATCAAGAATTAGAGATGAAAGTTCTTCTACATTATCTGGATTATATGTCAACCCTGTATTTGTTTCAATTAAAATTCTTTTTATTGGTTCGCATTCAGAAGCAACAATTGGTTTTTCGTAAAACATATACTGAAAAAGCTTATGAGGTATTGTTGAGTTTGTATGATCAGAAACAAGGTGTGGAATAAGTGCAATATCAGATTGAGATAAAAGATCCAACATTTCTTTATAGGGTTTGAAACCAAAAAATTTAATCTGTTCTGTTAAATTCAATTTTTTAGACATTTCTTCTAATTCGCTCTTATAACTCCCATCACCAACAATCCAAAACCTTACATTTTTATTTTGAAGCACAATCTGTCCCATAGCTTGAATTACAGACTGCAATCCTCTATGAAAATTAATACCCCCTCCATAAAAAAGAGTAATAAAATTATTATCTGGTTTATATTCTAAATCTGAAATCTCTTTCAGATTTATTGTATTTGAAACTATAACTATTTTTTCACCATTTTCTATAATTTTTTCAAGCCGTGTTTTAGCTTCTTCAACAACTACAATAACTCTATCGGCTAATGATGTGTATTTTTTTTCATAGTCTATCCATTGTATGTTATTTGATAAAGTTTTTCCAAAAAGTCCTTGAGTATGGCTTGATATTCTTAAATATGCAGGCCAGTTTTCATGTAAATCAACAATAAAAGGAATTCGATACTTTT
>MENE01000109.1:4449-5144 GCA_001769005.1 Bacteroidetes bacterium GWA2_31_9b
CCAACTTTAGCTAAAGGTAAATCGTGAATATGAATAACATCAATCTTATATTTTTGAACTATTTCAAAAACAAATGATTTCCAAAAATTAAAATAAAAGGGGAACTGCAGACACCCTATACTTGATTTATAAATAAATGATGAAATTTTTTTTCTGTGAATTGTATAATCCTTATAAATTTCAAGTAATGGTTTATTTTTACGAGTATAGCAAGCAATATGAACACTATGCCCATTTTTAACGAGACAATCAATTTCATTTTCTACTCTCATGTCAGGGGGGAACTCCCTGTCAAGAACCATTAGTATATTCATAATAAATTGAATTTTAAAATTATCTTTGATCTATTAATTATGTCAATAATTAAATATATTTGATAAAATTTTTACGTTTTAAATGACCAAAATTATGAAAAATAATGTAATTAAGGAGTTATTCCCTCATATTCTGTCTATTATTCTTTTTATTGTAATACCCTATATTTACTTTAATCCAATAATTGAAGGTAAAGAAATTCAGCAAAGTGACCAATCGAATTATCTGGGCATGTCAAAGGAAATAAGAGATTTTCGTGAAACAACAAATGAGGAAGCTTTATGGTCAAACAGCATGTTTGGAGGAATGCCTGCATATCTAACATCTACGGTTTATCCGTCGAATTTAATTCGTTACTTTAATAACTTTCTTCAGTTTGC
>MENE01000110.1 GCA_001769005.1 Bacteroidetes bacterium GWA2_31_9b
TAATTAGCTTCAGTAGCGGTACCAGTAATTTTAATTATAGCACCTGTATTCACTAAAATGCGTGCACCATTATTGGTTATTCCTTTTTCTTCTTGTGCATTCACAAAAGAAACCTGCATAATAATAACGATCAACATGATTATTATTTTTGCAGATATTGATCTAAAATATTGCTGGTTAAAGATCATATTATTAAGTATTTAATTTATATTCAAAAAAAACAATAATTAAATCTATTTTGATTTTAATTTTTCAATTTCACTAATTAAATTTTGAATCTGATTTTGTTGAATTTCTATACTTTGTTTTAAATTTTGATTTTCTTTATTCAAATCAATAAGTTGTAATTGTAAATTCTCAACAGCCTCAAGTGTTTCAAATTGCATGCGTGTTAAATTTATTCCATCTTTTTCATCACTTGCAGAAGTTAACCAAGGAAGATGTTTCTTATCATTTACAAATTTTTCAATTTCTGAAATGGTTAAATCTTTTTCGTAATCATTATAAAAAACAAAATCGGGTTTAGCATAAACAGTAGCAGATGGACTTGATCCATAATAGATATCACCAGTAATTCTAGCGTCACCAACAACGTGAAGTTTTTTATCTGGAGCAGTAGTACCAATACCTACGTTTGCATTTAAAGCTAATTTATTATTTAAAAAATCTCCCCAAATTAAAGCACTAGTTGAATCTGCTGAAGAGTTTTCGATATATAATTGATTATTACCATATGCATCGTAACCTGCCATATAACCGATAAAAACATTTCCGGTACTTACTGAATCTGGTTTACTACTACCAGCAAAATGGCCAATTAATACACTACTACTAGCTGATTTTAAATTTTGGCCCGAACTATTTCCTAAAAAAGTATTGTTGCTTCCACTTTTGCAATATCTTGCAGATAAGTTACCAATCATTGTATTATAGTTTCCAACATTTAACACACCAGCCATTCTACCTATATATGAATTATAGCTTCCATTTGATCCTTCTCCTGAAGCATAACCTAAAAAAGTATTTCCAGCACCTAAATTGTTCCAACCAGAATGATGGCCAATATAAGTATTGTACCCGCTTGATGTATTGTCAGAACCTGCAAAAGATCCCATAAAAACATTTCCTACAATATTTCCGGAACCATTAGCACCAGCATTTAATCCAATATAAACATTTTCCCATCCAGTATTATTTGAATATCCAGAACCATCACCAATAAAAACATTATAATATCCACTGGAATTGGAGTAACCACTATTTACACCAATAAATGAATTATTATGACCTCCAACATTAGTAAATCCGCTTCGATTACCAATAAATAAATTTGCATATCCACTTGTATTTTTTTTCCCGCTTTCTAATCCCAAAAATAAATTCTCCCATCCTCCTATGTTATTGTATCCAGCATAATAGCCCATAAATGTATTTTTTTGGCCCGTTGTATTTTTAGCACCTGCTTTGTACCCAATAAAATTATTGTATAATCCGGATGTACTTATACCTGCTGAGTCACCAATAAAATAATTATCAGGAAAAAGATTAATTAAACTTGTTGTAGAGGCACCTGCTTTGCTTGGGCTTCGTCCACTTACTGCAAAACCTCCAACACTTCCTTTATAAGAGACGTCTTCAAATGTAATTCGTGTACTATCTGGTGTTACATATAAATAACTTGTTTCTAAAGCTTTACTTGGAGAGCGTCCACTTACAGCAAAGCCACCAACTGATCCTTTTATTGCTTGATTTACAAAAACTTTTGCTCCATCAGGAAATACTGCAAATACAGGATTTCCATTTTTATCTTTGACAACAAATAAAGTATCATTTACCCCAAATGACGCATCGGCTTTTACTTCGAGTTTACTATTTGGTGAATTGGAACCAATACCAAGTCTGTAATTTAAATCTGATGTATAAAGTTTATTACTATTAATAAGCCAAACACCTTCTGCACTTATATTTTTCCATGATGAGCCATCGAAAAAATAGAAATTATTTATTGTAGTATCAAAAACTAACAATCCAGTTGCAGGTAAGTTTATTGCTTCTCTTTGCGTTGTTGTTAATCGTGGAGCTAACATTCCTTTCGATTCCGAAAAAACGTCAAGCATTGCCGAAGGTTCTGCAATATAATTATCGTCATCAGTAATAGCAATATTCTGTGCCAAATTTAAATTTGCTTGGAAAAAGAAAATTGTTATTAATAGTAAAAAGTAGATTTTTTTCATAGGATTATATTTTAATATTATACGAACTTAAGCATTTTTTTTCAATTATTTAAAATTGTGTGTAATGACCTACAAGTCTATCATCTAAACGTTAATAAAAAGCATTTTTTTCGATATCAAATACCATTAATCCTGTTGCAGCAGGATCTATTGCTGTACGTTGTATTGATGTTAACCGAGGTATTAATAATCCTTTTGATATTGACTTAACATCGAGCATTGCAGAACTTGCAGCAATATATGTATCATCATCTGTTACAGCAACATTTTGAGCTGTAGCAATTGAAAAAATAGAAATAAAATATATTGAAAAAAAGTTTAATAAAAGTGTTTTGAAGAGTAAATCTGTTTTCATAAGCTTAAATTTAGTAATGAACTAAAAAAATTATGAATTTCTACATATTATTTAAATTCTACTAAATTTCACTCTTTTTTAATTTAAAATCAAGTCATTAATCAATTAATTCTATTGTTAAATAAAATATATTTATTATTTCACAGAGCTTGTTTTTAATATTTGCTTTATAATTTCTAATTCATTTTTTAATGTTTCAATTTCAGATTGTTGTTTTTGTATTTGTTGTTGCTGTTCTTGTATAGATTTAATAAGAACAGGTGTTAATTTTTCGTAACTAATACTCCATAGTTCTTGAGATTCATCAATTGGTTTAATAACTGCTTCAGGTATAACATTAAACAATTCCTGGGCAATTAATCCAATAGTTTTTATTCCGCCACTTAATTTGAGTTGTCCATTATAATTAAGTGAATAATTAAAATTTGATAAAAAAATCTATCGTATAATCTGATGATTTTTAATATCCTCAATATCTTATTTAAAAAGCAACTATTTTTTTAATATGAATTAAATTTTCTTAATAATTACATTTCAATTGATTTTCAGAAATTATAATTTATTTATTTTTTAATAGTTCAATTTCCTTTTTTAATTCAAGAAAATCGGTTTTTAATTTCTCAAGCTCTAAACTCATTTTGTAATTTGATTTGTCAATTTTAAAATTTTCGAAAAATACAGATATTAATTTATGCTTTACTCCATCAATATATAGATTTTCTATACTCCAGTCAACTGGTTCGGCAACTCTCCCAATAATATACGAAATTTCATAATTATCATTATCTTTCATTGCATGGCCAGCTATAGAAGAAGAAATAAGATAGTCACCAATTTTAAGATTTTCACCATTATCTACTACCCAAATTACTCCATTACCCACAGCCATCACAAGATCATAAGAATCTTTTTCATCAGGATCCAGTTTTCCTAAATAAGCTCCAAGGATATTTTTAGAATTCGGTTGATTAGAAATAATTGCACCATAAATAATTTCAGAATTAGGATTATTATCGATATATGAATTATTACCAGTTAAAGAAACCAATAAACCCTTTTCTGGGGTTCCTTCAGTTCTTGCATAATGTGAGCCTGTAAATGCATTGTATGTTACTGTTTCACCAGTAACTGAAATTGAGCCTTTATTAGAAGCAACAGAAGCGCCTGTGGCAAAACGAATAAGAGTTCCATCAGCATCTTTCCATATACGCATTACCTGAATATCTGATTTGACATTAAGCATATAGGTATTATCTGTTGTACCAATTGAAACTATATCAGAAAAGTAATTTAATAAACCTCCAGCTCCCCAATTAAAATTTGTACCATTACTCCAAATTGCCTCCACACCATTTACACTTAATGCAATAGATTCACTCCATCCTTTTGATATATTTATTGGTCCTGCAACATCTAATTTATATGTAGGTGAAATAGTTCCTATCCCAATATTCCCTGAACTCCCAGAAATATCAGCAGCACCAGAACCAAGGCGTAAAGTTGCAATCGCACTATTTTGTCTTCCGTATATTGCAAGTGTATTTGCTACATTCACATCCCAAAGCTCCGAATCATCTCCGCCTCTAAAATAAGGAGCTCCGTTTGCATTAGCATAAACCATTTCTGTTGCACGAATATTTCCATAAACATCTAATGAATATGCAGGAGTTACAGTATTAATACCTACAAATCCACCTATAATAGCCATTGAGTTATTTTGTGAAAGAGTATATTGAGTATCACTTAAACCTATTCCTACTGAATTATGACCCGAAACAATAATTTTATTACCCATAGCAATAGAGTACATACCAGAAGCAGTAGTATTATTACCAAAAGCAGTAGAAGTATGTCCCGATGCTACTGTTGATGCTCCAAAACTAGTAGCAAACCAATCAGTAGCTTTTGTTAAATTTCCAAATGCTGTTGAAGAGACACCACTAGCCTCAGTACCAGCTCCAAAAGATGTTGCAAAGGCATTAGTAGCATTTGTATTAAATCCCATTGCAATAGAACTACCGAATGATGCTGTATCTTGATAGCCAATTGCAAAACAAGATAATCCGGATGCAACAGATTGATAACCCATTGAAAAAGAAGTTTGACCACTTGCAATACATTCATTACCTATAGCATATGCTCCTCTTTTTGTTGCTTGATTACCTACTCCAATGGTAAAAGAATATTTTCCAGATGATATGGAATTTACCCCTAAAGCATATGAAAAATCGGCATAA
>MENE01000111.1 GCA_001769005.1 Bacteroidetes bacterium GWA2_31_9b
TAATCATTTTTTTAACTTGTTCGTGGGTATATTCACCACTAAAACAAAGTGCTGCAACTTGTCCACAAGGTAAAGTACCTGTTCTTTCAGGAGAAAATGGTCCATCACCATCAAGAGCATTATTTACATCAATAATTCGGCCTTTTCTATGTGCGCCTACTGATATTCCTCCACCAAGATGAGCAACAATAAGATTTAATTCTTCGTAAGGCGTATCAACAGCTTTTGAATGTTTACGAGCAGTTGCTTTTTGATTTAATGCATGGAATATGGAATGACGAATAAATTTAGGATGGCCTGTGTAACGAGCAACATCTTCTAATTCATCAACAACAACTGGATCAGCAATAAAAGCTCTTGCACCAGATATTGTTTTTATAATATCATGAGCAATTAATCCTCCCAAATTACTTGCATGTTCGCCTAATTTACTTTCATGCAAATCGGCAATTAACTGATCGTTTACTTCATAAACACCTGATTCTATAGGCTTTACCAAACCTCCACGACCAACGATAGCAACAATTGAATTGATATCGATATCGGCATCTTTAAGTTCTTTCAGGATTATTTCTTTTCTAAAATGAAACTGATCAACTATCTTTTTAAAAGGTTTTAGATCTTCAGATGAATGTTTAATGTTTTTTAAAAAAATTGATTTTGATCCTTGATAAACAGCTATTTTAGTAGATGTTGATCCTGGATTAATAGCTAAAATTCTTGATTCTTCCATAGTATATATTAAGTGATTTATTAAAATTCAATTTATAATTCTACATTGCTGCAGCAAGAGCAATCGACATCATTTTACTTTTATCAGTATCTGCTCTTGAAGTTAAAACAATAGGTACTCTTGCTCCCATAATAACAGCTGCTGAAGTACAACCTCCTAAAAACATAAGTGTTTTATATAAAACATTTCCACTGTTTAATTCTGGTGTAACTAAAATATCAGCATCACCGGCAACTTCACCATGAATACCTTTATGTTCTGCAGCTTCTTTTGAAACAGCATTATCGATAGCAAAAGGGCCATCAATAGTACATCCTGTTATTTGCCCTCTATTGTTCATAACAGAAAGCATTGCTGCATGAGTTGTTGATTCGATTTTAGGGTTAACAACTTCAAGCGGACCAATAATTGCAACTTTTGGATTTTTATTTCCTAATCGATGAAATACTTCAACCGCATTATTAATAATATCAACCTTTTCGGCAAACTCAGGGGCAATATTCATTGCTGCATCAGTAACTCCAAGAAGCTTATGATAATAAGGCGATTCAATTAATGCAAAATGACTTAAAGTAGCTCCTTTACGCAAACCATTTTCTTTATCGAGAACAGCTTTAAGTAATGGTGCTGTACTTACCAATCCTTTCATTAATATATCAGCTTTTCCATCTTTTATTAATGCAACTGCTTTAATTGATGCTTTTGCTGGATCGCTTTCTTCAATTATTTCAATACCTGATAAATCGAATTTTATTTCTTTGCTTATTTTTTCGATTTCATTTTTATTACCAACCAAAATAGGAACTATTATGCCATTTTCATAAGCATTTTTAACGGCTTCCAATACTGGTCTGTCGGCTGCAGCAGCAACAGCTAGTCTTCTTTTTTCCTTTGCTTTTGCTAATTCTACAATATCGTTTAATGATTTTAAAATCATTGAGTGGTTATTTTAAGTTTCTTATTTTTTTGCGAATATATGCAATATATTGTATATGAAAAAAAGCGACTTTAAAAAAATCGCTTTTTATATGCTATTTATTAGAAACAATCCGTTGAGTATCGCTTGCAATAACAAATTCTTCGTTGGTTGAAACAACTACAACTTTTGTTCTAGAACCAATTTTTGTTAATTCAAGATCAACTCCTCTTTTATCTTTATTATTTTCAACATCGAAATCTACTCCAAGATATTCAAGTTCAGAACAAACTAATCGTCTAACTTCACATCCATTTTCACCAATACCTCCGGTAAAAAGAATTAAATCTACACCTCCCATTGCAGCTGAGTATGCACCAATGTATTTTCTAACTCGGTAAGCAAACATTTCAAAAGCAATCTTAGCGCGCTCATTCCCTTCGTTTGCAGCTTTTTCAATATCACGCATATCAGATGATATACCTGAAATACCAAGTAATCCGCTTCGTTTATTTATTACATCATTTGTATCTTTAATACTTAAATCTTCTTTTTCTGCAATAAATAATAATGCTCCAAGGTCAAGATCACCTGCACGTGTTCCCATCATTAATCCTTCTACAGGTGTAAATCCCATTGAGGTATCTACCGATTTCCCGTTTTTAATTGCAGCAACTGAAGCTCCATTACCAAGATGACATGAAATCACTTTCTTTTCTTTCCAATCCCATCCAACCAGTTTACATGCTTTTTCAGCAACAAATTTATGGCTTGTTCCATGGAACCCGTAACGACGAACTTTATATTTCTGATAATATTCGTATGGTAATGCGTATAAAAATGATTTTGGCTCCATTGTTTGGTGAAACGAAGTATCAAAAACAGCTACTTGTGGTACTTGTGGAAGTAATTTTTCCATAGCAAGAATACCTTTCAAGTTTGCCGGATTATGAAGTGGTGCAAGCTCAATACATTCTTCAATTTTTTCTTTAACATCGTTTGTAATTAAAGCACTTTCAGGAAAATATTGACCTCCATGAGCAACACGGTGTCCAACTGCAACTATTTCATCAATATTTTTTATAACGCCATGTTCAGGTGACAACAATGCTGCAAGTATTAAATCAATTCCTTTTGTGTGATCAGGAATTTCAGCAACAATATTTAGTTTTTTATCCTCAAACGTTTTGTGACTTAATTCACCATTTTTAATACCAATTCTTTCAACAATTCCCTTTGCAAGTACTTCAGAATCATGAGAATTATTCATACTCAACAATTGATATTTTATTGATGAACTACCACAGTTTAAAACTAAGATTTTCATTTTTTTGTTTTTCTATTTGGATGTATTATTTTCCTGAAGCTTGGTTTGCAGTTATTGCAACTAAGTTAACAATATCGCTTACCGAACAACCTCTTGAAAGATCGTTAATTGGAGCTCCAAGACCTTGTAATACTGGTCCTATTGCTTCAGCATCACCCAATCGTTCTACTAATTTATACCCAATATTTCCTGCTTGAAGATCAGGAAATACCAATACGTTTGCAAAACCTGCAACAGAGGATCCTGGAGATTTCTTTTGTCCAACGCTTGCAATAAGTGCAGCATCAGCTTGTAATTCACCATCAATATCTAAATCCGGTCTGGTTGCTTTTGCTATTCGAGTTGCTTCAACAACCTTAGCTGCTAATTCATGATCAGCTGAACCTTTGGTTGAAAAAGACAATAAAGCAATTTTTGGTTTTTCAATTCCTGCAATTGATTTTGCTGTTTCTGCACTGCAAATAGCTATTTCTGCAAGTTGCTGTGCTGTTGGGTTTGGAGTTATTGCAACATCGGCAAAAATGAAAACTCCATTATGTCCTAATTCGTGTTTTTTAGTAACCACAACCATTGCTCCAGAAACAACAGAAATACCGGGTGCTGTTTTTACAATTTGCAATGCAGGACGAACTGTATCGGCAGTGGTATGTTCAGCTCCACTAACTTCGCCATCTGCATCACCCATGAAAATCATCATTGGGCCGTAATATATATCCTGATTCAATAATTTTTCTGCATCTTCAGGTGTTAAACCTTTTGATTTTCTTAATTCTACAAGACTATCAATATAAAGTTGTTTTTTTGGAGAGTTTGCAGGGTCAATAATTTCAGCTTTAGAAAGATCTAATCCAAACTTTTTTTCTAATGATGCGATCTCGTCTAAATTACCTAATAAGATTAAATCAGCAATACCTTCTTTTAAAATAATATCTGCTGCTTTAATTGTTCTTTCTGATGTTCCTTCAGGTAATACAATACGTTTTTTATTTTTTTTTGCTTTTTCTTTAATTTGCTGTAGTAAGTCCATTGTAATCAGTTATTTATATTGTTTTAATTAAAAATATTTCGTTCACACAAAATTGCAGATTTTAGATGAAAAATCTATATGAATTATATCATTTAAAAATGTGTTACACAACAAGTTTTTAATTGATTATTTGCTTAAGTTAAAAATAATATATTAGATATGAAAATTATTCCAAATTTTCCATGAATAATCGGCTTGAATTTCAAGCATTTGACGACCATTTTTAGTAATAGCATTATATTCTTTAGCAAATTTTAAGAATTGTGTTTTTTCGGGATTGTAAATCAGATCATATACCAAATGATCTTTTGTAAGGTATTGGTAAGGAATTAATGGGTATTCAGAGATATTAGGAAACATCCCCAATGGAGTTGTATTTATTATTAAGTTATGGTTTGTAATTGTTGTTTTATCTAACTGAGAATATGATAAATCATTTAAATCAACCGGTGTTCTGGTAATAAATTTAAAATCAATATTTAATTGTTTTAATGCATAAGCAACTGCAAGCGAGCTTCCTCCTTTTCCAATAATCAATGCTTTTATTGTTCTTGATGATAAAATTGGAAGTAAACTATCCATAAAACCCAAATAGTCAGTGTTGTAACCAATTAATTTTTGATTAACAAACTGAATAGTGTTTACTGCACCAATATTTCTAGCATGTAAATCTAATTCATCAAGATAAGAGATTATTGATTGTTTATAGGGAATAGTAACATTCAACCCTGATAAATCCTTATTTTGTTGAATCAACAATTTAAATTCGGGAATATCAGATAAGGGAAATAATTTATATGATGCATCGTTAATCTTCTCCTTTTGAAATTTATTTTTAAAAAATTCTGGAGAGAAAGAATGGTCAAGATTTTTTCCTATTAAACCGTATAATTTCAAATAATTGAATTATTGAATAGTGATTAACAGATAAATTATTAATTTAAATCTTTAAGAATGTAGTTATCAATAAGTTTTGAGATTTCTAAAATATCAAATGCGTTTGGATATGTAAGTAATATTTCAGCATGATCTGATGAATTTATTTTTAATCCATTCTCGAATGCTTCAAGCGCTTGATTTTTGTTGTTCAAATGTAA
>MENE01000112.1 GCA_001769005.1 Bacteroidetes bacterium GWA2_31_9b
TCCGAAGGTGTTAAAAATTCAAAATTTGAATCAGAGAAAATTCTTCGGGGCAAATAACGCATAAACTCAAAAATACCCGTTTCTTCCCATTGATGTTCGCCAAATGTTTCATAATCCATAAAGAGATTCACAATTTCTTCTTTAGAGTCAATGCTATTTAACCAGTTCACATATTTCTCGGTAGTAAGTGGCCATTCATTCCATGCTTTGTTCGAAAAACGAAATGCAATATCATCGCTCAGTTTAAAATTCTTTAACAATAGTTTTAATTTAGGATTAATCGCGTTTGTGTAAACATAGTTTGGGCTTTTCCAACCTAAAATATGCTTTGCCCCTTCACAAAGAATTGCTTTATATCCCATTTCGGAAACCATTTCGCCAATTTTATCGGAATAAATTAACTCTGTATTACGAAATACTTTAGGTGTTTGATTGAAATGTTCCATTATTTTTTTATCGTGCAAATAAACCTGTCGCTCAAATTCTTCTCTATTTTTTAGTGATGATAATGAGTGAGAGTATGTTTCTGATAGAAATTCGACACAACCCGTATCGGCAAGTCTCTTAAAACTTTCTAAAACATCGGGAGCATACATTTCGAACTGATCAATAGCAGTGCCTGATAAAGAGTAGCTAATTTTAAATTTGCATCCGTATTCATTAATCAAATCTAAGAATAACTGATTTGTAGGCAAATAGCACTTTTCGGCTACTTTACGCATTATTGAACGGTTTGCAAAATCATCGAAATAATTATGTCGGGCACCAATATCAAAAAAGCGATATCTGCGTAACCTGAATGGCTGATGAACCTGGAAATAAAAGCAAATGGTTTTCATATATTTTTTTATTTTTTTCTTAAGTAGAAATTGATTCGTACACATTTTTTACCTGAAGAGCTGCATTTTCCCACTTTAAATGCAATACTTCTTCTTGTCCATTTCGCCTGAAAAAGCGCGATAAAGCATCATAAGATATAATTCCATAAATGGCATCGGCCATAGCATCAATATCCCAAAAATCAACTTTTATAGCATGTTTTAATACTTCTGACACACCCGACTGTTTAGAAATAATAACAGGAACATTAGCACGCATTGCTTCCAAAGGTGAAATCCCGAAAGGTTCAGATACCGAAGGCATAACATATAAATCGCTTTGCATAAACATTCGATCTACATCATCACCTTTCAAAAACCCTGTAAAATGAAACTTCTCGCTAATTCGTAACTCTGCAACACGTCTAATCATTCTATTCAGCATATCGCCACTTCCGGCCATCACAAAACGAACATTCGTTTCTTTTTGTAAAACTCTATTAGCTGCTTCTACAAAATAATCGGGGCCTTTTTGAAATGTTACACGGCCTAAAAAAGTTACTACTTTTTCCGGAACTGATTTATGCCAGTGGTTATTCGAAAAATCATTAGTAAAATCAACCGCATTATGAACAGTAAAAACTTTCGACTCATCTATTCCATAGCGTGTAATTATTATATTACGGGTATAATTGCTCACACAAATAATCCTGTCTGCAGCCAACATTCCTTTACGTTCAATATCAAAAACATTTTGATTAATATTCTCTCCTGAACGGTCGAACTCTGTTGCATGAACATGTATAACCAAAGGCTTACCTGAAA
This sequence comes from Bacteroidetes bacterium GWA2_31_9b, assembly GCA_001769005.1. Lineage (GTDB taxonomy): Bacteria > Bacteroidota > Bacteroidia > Bacteroidales > UBA12077 > UBA12077. The sequence continues at coordinate 1,644 of MENE01000112.1, forward strand.
CCGCTTTAGCTGCTATTCCTGCAGGGTATGTTAGCCAATCGTGTGCATGTATAATTTCAAAGTTATTTTTAGAAGCAAGAACAGAAGCAATCACAGCATATCGCGATACTTCTTCCATTAAATCTTTCCCATATTTTCCTGAAAACTGGTAACGGTTTCTAAAAATGGATTGATGAATATCGGTTTTATCCAATACGTTTTGAGAAACAATTCTTGCAAATTCTTCGGGAGAAACATAAGGAATTAGGTTTGATCCAATTTCCATTAATGTAATTCGTTTCCAGTACTCTTCAAGTAAGAATGATTCCCTGCTAACCTCAACATCTGATGCATTTAAAATATGCGCAATGCTATTGTCTTCGTCGCCAAATGCTTTTGGAACAACAAAAATTACATCAACACCATTTTTTGCAAGGCCTTTAACCATTCCATAACAGGCTGTTCCTAAACCACCTGTAATATGAGGTGGGAACTCCCATCCAAACATGAGTATTCTCATTCGATTATTTTAATTTTTTAAAACAATTTTAGTAAATCAGAAAAAAATCATTTATTATTTTCTTCCGGTTAATTCTTTTTCGGCTTTAATCCAGTTTTCAAGATCAGATCCCTGATATCCACTTTCGACATAAATTTCATAAGCTCTGGCTTGAATTTCTTCGTCAGTAACTTGTGTTTTTTTTGTTTTTGGTTTTGAAACCGGTTTTTTTGCAACTGCTGATTTTGTAACAGTCTTTGTTGTTGTTTTTGTTGCCATAATTATAAACTTTTATATTACTTAATACCTTTCATTTCTTTTAATCTACAATATATTCTTAATATTTCGGCTACACTCCATGCTTGTGAAATAGCCCCTCTATTTCGTTGTGGAGGATCGCCATCGAAAATCTCTGAAATCGAAGACAAACCATATTTTGTCATATCTTCTTTAAAATTATTCACAATATTTTCGGCAAGAGGAATAGCATCTTTACCATAGATTTTAAAATTAGCATCGGCAAAATGTCCAAGAAGCCAAGGCCAAACCGTTCCCTGATGATAAGCACTATCGCGTTCTGCCTGATTTCCTTCATATCTGCCATGATAATGAGGATTGCTTGGAGATAATGTCCTTAATCCTTTGGGTGTTAAAAGCTCTTTTTCTACAACTTTAATAACACCTTGCATTTGCATTTCTGATAAAGGGCTATATGGTAACGAAACGGCAAATATCTGGTTCGGACGAACTGCTTTATGAGATCCTTCTTCATCGACAAGATCATATAAATATTGTTTTTCTTCGTACCAAAATACATCAGAGAACGACTTCTTTGTTAATACGAGAATATTTTCCCATTCATTAACAAATTTTGTATCGTTAAATTCTTTTGCAAGTTCAAGCGTAAAACATAGAGCATTATACCATAAAGCATTTATTTCAACAGCATATCCACTACGTGGTGTTACTGGTTTTCCTTCAACTACTGCATCCATCCATGTTAGGGCTCGTCCTTTCTCTCCTTGCCAAATTAAACCATTTTCATGCATTTTGATATTGTACTCCATACCTTTGTGGTAATTTTCGAGTATAAGTTTCATCTTTTTTCCATAGTCGTGCCAAATGGTCTTATTATCGTTAATCGCTTTGGCATACATCTGTACCGACCAGAAAAACCATAAAGGAGCATCTACCGAATTAAATACGGCATTGCTATTTTTACCAATATTTGGAAATAATCCACCTTTCATCTCATGAATCATGGTGTCAAGAACTTTTTTGCATGATTTAATTTCACCAGCACACAAAGTTAAACCGGGAAGCGAAATAAATGTATCTCTTCCCCATCGTCCAAACCATGGATATCCAGCAATAATTTCAGTAGTTTTTTCACGTTCAACAAGAAATTGATGTGCAGAATTTATGAGGCAATTTTCAAAACTATCTTTTGGTGGTCTGGTTTTTAACTCTGAGTTAAATTTTCGGATTAATCCTGCAGGGATTATTTCTGATGTTGATGCTGAAAAAATTACTGATTCTCCCTTTTTTATTGGTATTTCGAAATAACCGGGAACAAATAAATCTTCCTGATATTCGTACCCACGATTCATCTCTTCGAGATATTCAATGTTATAATACCAATCGGGACTTGCTATAAACTCATTTTGTTTATTGGTTTGCATAAATAAATATGGAAAGCCGGGATAAAGTTTTGATTTTATTCCATTACTTACTTTCTTGTATTTAATATCTGCATGCATATTTGCTTTCGAAAGCTTATGTGAATTTCGAAATGCTAAAAAAGGTCTTATTCTTAATCGTGTAGGCGAATGAGCATCTTTTAATGTGTAACGTATCATAAACTGCTCTTCGTTGTGAACAAAAAGCAGTTCTTTTTCGAGTACAACACCACCAACCTTATATGTTATTTTGGGTGTTGGATCGTACTGAAAATCTGTAATATATTTATGACCATGTGGTTCGTAAATGCCTTTTCCGGGGAATTTATGAATGCCCAAATTAAATGTTTTGCCTCTTTGAATAACTGTTTCATCAACCGACGAAAGTAAAACATGGTTCTCATCGTCAAATTCTTTAATAGGAAGAACCATTAATCCATGATATTTTCTTGTGTTACACAAAACTATTGTTGTACTTAGATATCCTCCTGCCCTATTTGTGCTTAAAATTTCTTTTTTTAATGAGTACTCAAGATTTATGATTTCATCTTTGTTTAAATCTAAATAAGCCATAGAACTACTTTTTAAATGTAACTACTTAATACTATTCGGTTTTTCTCAAACCTGAAATTCAGAGAGTAAAAAATAACGGGTTACAGTAAAACAACCCATTATTATCTTATTATGATACTAATTTTAGAACTATTATGTTTAATTTAAATCATATCTAAACATGATTATTATATTAAAGCACAAGTAAATGATAATCAAAAAAATCAAAATTATTAACAGACATGCTATTTAATCAGTTACCAATTTACACGATTTAAAAATGAAAATCAACTTAAAATCCAAAATATATAACCAAAACTCGAAACCAAATGTTTATAATTTTGTTAAATAAATAAAAAGTCATGAACAGAATTATACTTGTTTTGTTATTTATTTTTCTATCAACTTACTTAAAATCACAGGATACCATGCAATTTAAACAATTAACACCCGCAGAAGAAAGGGTAATCATATATAAAGGAACAGAAATGCCTTACACAGGTGAGTATTTAAATAATAAATTAAATGGAACATATTCCTGCAAACGTTGCGGAGCAGAATTATATCGTTCTGATTCTAAGTTTGATTCGCATTGTGGATGGCCTAGCTTCGATGATGAAATAAAAGGAGCTGTAAAACGAATTCCAGACACTGATGGTAAAAGAACAGAAATTGTATGTGCTAATTGTGGCGCTCATTTAGGACATGTTTTTATTGGTGAAGGATTTACTAAAAAAAATACACGGCATTGTGTCAATTCAATTTCTTTAAAGTTTATTCCAGAATCGAAAAAGTAGTTTCAGGTTAAAATTTCTTTCCAAAGTTTTTTATTGAATATTTTATTTCTAACTTAGATTTCGTTTATATTTATTATAAAAAAAACTAAACGCAACGGATTATTTCAATTCTACATCAATAGAATAAATAAAAATCTAAGATTATGAAAAAATTAATTTATTTGATATTACTTATTATTCCGCTATTTATAGGTAGTTCGACTGAATTCGACAATCCTTCGGAATTTTTTCCTGTGTTAATGGAACGAAGCGAACTTGAAATAAGTGTATTCCATAGAATTCCTCAGGATATAGTAAATCCTGGAAAAATTTACTATAAAGACAATACAATTTACTTGATTGAAAAATTCAAAGGGATTCACATAATTGATAATACAACTCCATCGAGCCCGCAAAAAATTGCATTTATTAACGTACCTGGGTGTATTGATATTGCAATTAAAAACAATAGCTTGATGACTGATAATGCCATTGATCTGGTTTCCATCGATTTGACTGAAGGAATCGAAAATATTACAGTCTCAAAACGTGTAAAAAATGTTTTTCCCGAAAGCACTCCTCCCGATTTAGATTATATTCCGTATATGTTCAATCACAGTAACCGACCTGAAAATACGATTATTGTTGGTTGGGAAAAAAGCAATATCTAACAAGGATTAATACTAAAAACGATGAAACACACATGTTTTGCAAACACAACAAAAATGAAAATATAGGTATATGGTATAAGGGTATAAAGTATATCGGATTTGGCTACACCCCTATACCCTATAACTTATACCCTATACCCAATATTATTGTTTAACTTATAAAATTATTTACGAATGAAACAATTAAACTATTTAATCATATTTCTTTCGTTAATCCTTATTATGGGTTGCGAAAGTTCTGAAATCAACTCTTCAAGCGACGATTCAAACGATACAGGCACTGCAGGTTCTCTTGCACGATTTACTATCGCAGGAAACTACTTATATACTGTTGAATTACAACAACTCAAAATTTTTAATATCAGCGACGAGAAAAAACCAACTTTTGTTAAACAAATAAATCCAGGTATCGATATCGAGACCATTTTCTCAATAAATGATTATCTGTTTCTTGGTTCGCGTTGGGGTGTATATATTTTTGACATATCTATTCCGGAATTTCCAATTCAAGTTTCAATGTATAGTCACATATACAGTTGCGATCCTGTTGTAGTTTCCGGAAATTATGCTTTTTCAACACTTAACTCTTCTGGTGCTTGCGGACAAGGATTAGATCAACTCCATATTATTGATATTTCAGATTTAGAAAATCCAACTGCAATTGCAATTATTGAAATGGATAATCCAAAAGGACTAGGTATTTCAGGAGATTTTTTATTTGTTTGCGATAACGGAATTAAGGTTTATGATGTTTCAAATCCTGAATTACCAGTATTTATTAAAAAAGAAACAATTGACGCATATGATATAATTCCTATAGGAAACTTATTATTAATAGCAGCAGAATCTGGTCTTCACGAATATGAATATAATACCGAAGGTGATTTAACTTTTGTAAGTACTTTATACACTCAAACTAAATAATTGACACATGAAAAAAATACTCATTTTTACAAGCTTATTCATTCTTGCTATTTCAGGCGAGCTATCAGCACAAACAGATTCATTAGCATTTAAGAAAACTATTTACTCATTTATGCCTCAATATTTAATTAACAGGGGAATTCGCATCGATATTGAAAAACAAATATCGGGTAAACACTGGATTCAGATTTGTCCTCAATTCTACTTAAGTGAAAAAGATAATGAAGACAATTTTATTTACGACGAAAACTCTTTTAACAGTCTTATTGGCGGAGGACTTAACGTTTATCATAAAATATTTGCACATTCCGATTTTACAAAACATGGTCTTTATTTTAGTTATGGTGTAACTTATAATTATTTTGAAATAGAATATTTCGATGATTATCTTGGTTCAACAATTAATGCTGAAGCTACAATTCATAAAGCAGGATTCGATATCAATCTGGGATATCAGTTTATGATTAAACAGGTTGTTTCAATTGATTTGTTTACAGGTGTTGGAACAAGATACAGCTTTATGGAAACAAACAGCGATAATAAAGAGAAATTTAACGCTACCTATTTTGGATATAATTATACCGGAAACTTATTGCTTCTAGGAGTTCGAATTGGCGTTATTCTATAAAATCATTCAATTTGAGAAGTTTAACAATTTAAAATTGAAATTATGAGAACAAAATATATACTGATATTCATTTTACTGATTGGATCTAATCATATTAGCAGAGCACAGAAAGATTTAAAAGAAGACTTGATAGTTTTCTTTTCTCCACAATATATGATTACGAATGCCATTCGACTTGATATAGATATTAAACAAGGAGAAACCAATAAATGGTGGGTAATAGCACCCTATTTTTATTTTGATAATTCATCAACCAGTGTTTTAAATCCTGACGATATATTTGAAGATAGTTACGATCCGCATGTTTATGAAGATATGTGGGGAGCAGGATTAGAATTACGACGTAAGATGTTTTTGCTAAGCCGTAATTACGATAAAGGATTTTATTTATCGTTTGGTGCAAATTACAAGTATTTTAATATTATTGGCGATAATGTAACATATATCGAAGAAGAAGGTGAAGATGGATTAATGTACCACAGAATGGCCGATATTGCATATTCAATTAATATTAATAGTTACTCGGGCTTTGCAACCCTAGGGCATCAGTTTAAACCTTCGTCTAAATTTTTTATTGACTTATATGTAGGTTTCGGCTTAAAATATAGTTTTCATAACTCACCACAAAATGTTTCGATAAAATACAACCGCGATTTTACTGATTATGGATATACCGGAACTCAATTTCTGGGAGGTTTCAGGTTAGGTGTTGCTTTGTAAATAATAATTATAGTTGATTATATTATTAAA
>MENE01000113.1:0-700 GCA_001769005.1 Bacteroidetes bacterium GWA2_31_9b
AGATAAGTTGAATCTTGACCATGCAAACCTGCAATAATTTTTTTAATATTATTTATAGAACAATGTATTGGAAGCTCTATTGAATCTGTACTAAATCGCGATTGATTAATCAGAACAGGGATGGATTCTTCAATTATATTTAAACCATTTAACTTAATTTCAAAATGAATGGTATCAATCACCATTCTGTATGGCATTTTATTCTGAATATATGCAGTAAGTTTAACTAATGAGGTATCCTTTTTTAAATCAATATAAACATAACTTATTTTATTTATTTTTGGCAGAATCAGATTAATTGCTTTTTCAGGATTAAACACAAAGCATAGAACCATCGCAATAACAATAAATAGTATAAGAATAAAAAGGATTTTTCTAATTCTAACGTTTTTTTTCATTAAATTTTTTGTAATATAGATTTCCAATAATCGAATAATCGTAATTTTTTCAGCCCCTTCTTTTAAGAATAAATATATATTTACTTATTGACTAAGAAACGGTTTTAGGTTCTTCGGATGTGTTGTTGTTTTTCATTTTTAATTTTAAATCAAATAATTTAATTTGGGGCATTGTGTCACCCAACAAAAAACCCCATGGTTCTAATGGTTCAAAATGGTCGAAAATAAGTTTTATAATTGCTGTAAGCGGAATAGCCAGAAACATTCCCGGAATACCCCACAAAGTGCCAAAAGCAATTACA